>NZ_JACSMC010000051.1:0-10596 GCF_018618435.1 Exiguobacterium sp. s150
TTAACGTAAGGATTTGCGGCTAGCGCATCTATTTCTTTTGACGTAAACATCTTCTTCGACACTCGAATTCACTCCCAATATGATTTAGTCCAGTGTACACAAAAACCCTGAGCAGTAGACTTTTTTAGTGTCTACTACTCAGGGTACAGTTTAACCTGGCGCGAACGAGTCGCGCCAGGTGGCCTCTTTCTTATAAATCTACTGAGTTATGTCCCAGCCTCTTTTCATTTTAATGTGTACTAACTATCAAACATGTCTTCTTAACGTTCGTTAACGGGAATTACTATTAGAAAAATCATTTTATGTTTTTCATTCAAATATTCACTTGAATATTAACCAAGGAAAGGTATATACTATATTCAAGTTAACACTTGAATATCAATGGGGTGATAATGTGAATAAGAAAGATACTTGTGAAATTTTTTGTTATGACGAGGAAAAGGTCAATCGAATACAAGGTGATTTAAAAACAATCGATATTGTTAGTGTTGCCCAAATGTTAAAAGCAATTGCGGATGAAAATAGGGCAAAGATTACCTATGCTTTGTGTCAAGATGAAGAGTTATGTGTGTGTGATATAGCAAATATTATTGGTATTACGGTGGCAAATGCTTCTCATCATTTAAGGACCCTTCATAAGCAGGGGATTGTAAGATATAGAAAAGAAGGAAAACTAGCGTTTTATTCGTTAGACGATGAACATATTAGACAAATAATGATGATTGTACTAGAACATAAGAAAGAAGTGAATGTCAATGTCTGATCAAAAGGCAATAACATCTGAACAAGAAATGAAGGCCTATCGTGTACAAGGTTTTACTTGCGCAAACTGCGCGGGTAAATTCGAAAAAAATGTAAAACAGCTATCTGGAGTTGAGGATGCAAAAGTAAATTTTGGTGCATCTAAAATTGTTGTTTATGGTAATGCAACGATAGAAGAACTAGAAAAAGCAGGTGCATTTGAGAATCTCAAAGTGACACCTGAAAAATCTGCTCGCCAAGCATCACAAGAGGTAAAAGAAGATACGAAAGAAGATAAAGTGCCATTTTATAAAAAGCACAGTACGCTGCTCTTTGCGTCCTTATTGATTGCGTTCGGTTACCTGTCCCAGAGTGTGAATGGGGAAGAGAACCTCGTTACTACATTATTATTTTTAGCATCCATGTTGATCGGAGGATTATCGCTTTTCAAAGTCGGTTTGCAAAACTTGTTTCGCTTTGAGTTTGACATGAAAACCCTTATGACAGTGGCTGTTATAGGTGGCGCTATCATTGGGGAATGGGGAGAAGTGGCCATTGTTGTTATTCTCTTTGCGATTAGTGAAGCTCTTGAACGATTCTCTATGGATAAAGCAAGACAATCCATTCGTTCATTAATGGATATTGCACCAAAAGAGGCACTCGTTAGACGTAATGGACAAGAAATGATGATCCATGTGGATGACATTGCCATTGGTGATATTATGATCGTGAAACCCGGCCAGAAGATTGCCATGGACGGGACTGTAGTAAGCGGCTATTCGGCTGTTAACCAGGCGGCCATTACGGGCGAGTCTGTTCCTGTTGCGAAAACGGTTGATGATGAAGTGTTTGCAGGTACCTTAAATGAAGAAGGATTACTTGAAGTAGAAATAACGAAACTTGTAGAAGATACAACAATTTCTAAAATTATTCATCTTGTAGAGGAAGCACAAGGGGAACGTGCTCCTTCGCAAGCATTTGTTGATAAATTCGCAAAATATTACACACCGATTATTATGATCATTGCAGCATTAGTTGCTATAGTCCCTCCATTATTCTTTGATGGCAGTTGGGAAACATGGATTTATCAAGGATTAGCTGTTCTTGTTGTCGGCTGTCCTTGTGCATTGGTTATTTCCACTCCGATTTCCATTGTTTCAGCAATCGGGAATGCAGCGAAAAAGGGCGTTCTTATAAAAGGCGGTATTTATCTAGAAGAAATGGGTGCCTTAAAGGCCATTGCATTTGATAAAACGGGCACACTAACAAAAGGTGTCCCAGTGGTAACTGATTTTAATGTGTTGAACAAGCAGGCAAATGAAAAAGAATTGCTGTCCATCATTACTGCATTAGAATATCGTTCCCAGCATCCTCTTGCTTCAGCCATCATGAAAAAAGCAGAAGAAGAAAACATTACTTATTCTGACGTACAGGTAGAGGATTTCTCTTCTATCACAGGAAAGGGTATAAAGGGTATCGTAAACGGGACGACTTATTACATCGGTAGCCCGAAACTCTTTAAGGAATTATTGACTAATGATTTCGATAAAGACTTAGAGAAAAATGTTACTACTCTTCAAAATCAAGGTAAGACAGCCATGATTATTGGAACCGAAAAAGAAATACTTGCAGTTATTGCAGTTGCTGATGAAGTTCGTGAGTCAAGTAAGGAAATTCTTCAAAAGTTACATCAACTTGGAATCAAAAAAACAATTATGCTTACTGGTGATAACAAAGGTACTGCGAATGCTATCGGAGGGCAGGTTGGAGTATCTGATATAGAGGCAGAATTAATGCCACAGGACAAATTAGACTTTATTAAACAGTTGAGATCCGAGTATGGCAACGTAGCAATGGTAGGAGATGGGGTCAATGATGCACCTGCATTGGCGGCCTCAACAGTTGGGATTGCAATGGGTGGAGCTGGTACAGACACAGCCTTAGAAACTGCAGACGTCGCTCTAATGGGAGACGATTTAAGAAAACTTCCATTCACTGTGAAACTAAGCCGTAAATCCCTAAATATCATCAAAGCTAACATCACCTTTGCAATTGCCATTAAATTTATTGCCTTGCTATTGGTCATACCGGGCTGGTTAACACTTTGGATTGCCATCCTTTCAGACATGGGGGCAACTCTTCTGGTAGCGTTAAATAGTATGCGGCTTATGCGGGTCAAGGAATAAAAGGGAAAAGGGCTTTCTGGTTGTCTGGAAAGCCCTTTTTCTTACCATGTATAGAAATTTGGGGGTTAGTTACATTAAAAATGATTAAAAACGGGTACACGTTACAGGTTGGTTCACAGCAGTTTTAGGATTACATATTGCACGAAAACGGTTCTGTTTTTTCGTGAAAGACCGTTCGTTTATTTCATTCTGAAATCACCGGAGGAGGAAGCTAAAATGACAAAAGATGTCGATTTGTTAGTAATAGGAGCAGGATCTGGAGGTTATGTGGCGGCCATACGGGCGGCCCAGTTGGGGAAAAAAGTGGTTCTGGTAGATAAAGCAGAACTAGGGGGCGTTTGCCTTAACCGGGGGTGTATCCCATCAAAAGCTCTTATTAGTGCGTCTGAGCGGGTAAAACATATTCAACACGCCAGTGCAATGGGCATCAAGGTTTCTGGTGAAGTTCAAGTAGATATGCCGGAAGTAGTAAAGTGGAAAGACGGCATCGTGAATAAGTTAACCAGCGGGGTTAAGACCTTACTGAAAGGCAATGGAGTAGAGGTAATCAGTGGAGAAGCCTATCTTACTAAACCCTATACGGCTAGAATCAAAATGAATAACGAAGAACAAGTATATTCCTACAAAGATTTAATCCTTGCGATAGGATCTTTGCCTTTCGAACTAAAAAGTATGCCATTTGATAAAAAAAGAATCATTTCTTCCACTGAGGCATTGGTGCTGCAGGAAGTACCAAAACATTTAGTTGTGGTAGGCGGTGGTTATATTGGTTTGGAGCTGGGTACTGCTTATGCCAAATTCGGATCAAAAGTGACCATTCTCGAAGGGTCCAACACGATTCTTCCAGGTACCGATCCTATGCTTACAAATGTGGTAAAACGGCATCTAAAAGAACTAGGTATCACAGTTGTAACAAATGCTCTGGTCCAAGGCGGAGAAAACACAGGGGATGAAGTAAAAGTTCGTGTACAGGTTGATGGCAAGGAAGAAGTGGTTAACGGAGATTATTGCTTAGTTTCTATAGGAAGAAAGCCGAACACAGGGAAAATTGGGTTGGAAAATATCGGAGTAGAATTAGACGAGCGTGGTTTTATTAAGATAAATGAGAAATGCCAGACAAACGTGGAGCATGTTTATGCAATAGGTGACTGTGCTGGCGGATACCTCCTTGCCCATAAAGCTAGCTACGAAGGAAAAGTAGCTGCAGAAGTGATTAGCGGACAAAACAGCATCCTTGATTTTCAAGCCATGCCTTTTGTTATCTTCAGTGATCCTGAAGTTGCCTACACAGGATTAACAGAGAAAGAAGCAAAAGAACAGGGATACGAAACGGTTTCCAGCCGTTTTCCATTCCAAGCGAACGGAAGGGCATTATCTGTTTCAGATGCAGATGGCTTTGTGCAGATTGTAGCCGAGAAGAACAGCAAAAGGGTGTTAGGCGCACAGATGGTAGGACCAGAAGTATCGTCGCTTATTGCTGAAGCAGTTTTTGCCATTGAATCTGGAGCAACTGCCGAAGATCTAAGCCTTACAATCCATGCCCATCCAACGTTGCCTGAGCCATTGATGGAAGCGGCGGAAGGTGTGATGGGGCACGCCATTCACATGCTGAATAAAAAGAAATAATGTGAATGCAGCAGACATGCACTTTTCATAAGTGCAGGTTAAACTTTTCATTTAATGGAGTGGGGGAATTAATGGACATTTTGTTTTACGTCTTAACTGCGGCTTTCGCAAATGTCCTGGGTGGCTTTGTGATCTTTCTTAAAAAAATTGGTCTAGAAGGGGCTTAAATGGCTTAATGGCGCTGAGCGCCGGGATACTTTTCGCTATTGCGATTATGGATTTAATACCAGAAGCATTAGAAATTCAGGAATCCAGTGCCCTATATATTGTTATTGGATTTGGTTTGATCTTTTTGTTCCAGCAGTTTCTTGCACCCCATTTTCATTTCGGAGAAGAGACTCATAAACATTCTCATTCTCAAAGCACAACCTTTAGTGCTTTATTGGGCATGCTGGTTCACACGTTTTTTGATGGTGTCTCTATTGTAGCCAGTTTCAAAATAGACGAGAGAATAGGATTTGTTGTATTGATTGCTGTATTAATACATAAAATTCCGGATGGTTTAACGATTTCTTCCATCGTATTTGCAAACTTTGAAAGCAAGAAGAAGGCGATAGGAGCATCTTTCTTATTGGGTCTATCAACGATAACAGGCGCGATCGCAGCCGTGTCTCTAACACAATTTTTTATGGTAGATAGCAGCATCCTCGCGATAGCTCTTTCCATTACAGCAGGAATATTTCTATACATATCTACCGTTGACTTGCTGCCTGTTGTTAGTGCCACTGAAGACAGAGTCGTTATTCTTTTCTTTTTTGTAGGGATATTGCTATATTTTGCTCTTCACTGGATAGGGGAGCTACTTCCCGTATATTTACACTAAGCAGGGGAGAACCTATTCATAACATTCAAACATACGTGTGAATGTTTTAATAACTTACCATGGAGTTGATAAAAGTGGCTTTGACTATTATTTCCGCAATTGGGGCTTTCTTAGTAACCAATATTGATGATATTTTTGTTTTGATGCTGCTGTTCTCTCAGGCAAATGCACAGGCTAGAGCGACTGGCGGTTTAAAGATGAACGCGCAGACAAAGAGTAACCGGATCTACCCTAAAGATATAGTCATTGGGCAATACTTAGGTTTTGCCTTGCTGGTTTTGATCAGTCTTTTGGGAACTTTTGGCGTCATGTTGATTCCAGAAAAATGGGTTGGATTGCTTGGTTTAATTCCGATCTATTTAGGGATTAAACTGTTTATTAAGGGTGAAGATGAAGATGAAGGTGCGATCCTCTCCAGTTTAAACTCAGGGAGATTTAACAAACTATTTATGAGTGTAGCCTTCATCACATTCGCTAATGGCGGGGACAATATCGGCATCTATGTGCCTTATTTTACAACTTTAAGTGTGAATGAACTGGTAATTACGGTTATTATCTTCTTTATAATGGTTGCTGTCTGGTGTTTTGTAGGATATCGTTTAGCTTCCTTCAGACATGTTTCTGAAGTTTTGGAGAAATACGGAAGATGGATTATCCCTATAGTCTTTGTTGGATTAGGGGTATACATCATGGCAGAGAACGAAACGTTTAGTGCCCTTTTGAGTTTAATAAATTATTAAAAAATAATCTGAACTGCCCCCCGTCAAGTAGACAGTGGAAATAATAAAAGTGATTTAAGCGGCTTTCGCTCTATATTCTTTAGGGCTGAGGCCGTTTAATCGTTTTTGGTATCTTTCGTGATTATAAAAATAGATGTACTCATTTATGGCAATGTTAAGTTCTTCAAAGGTCTGATACTTATGTAAATAATACTTTTCACATTTTAACGTGCCGAAAAAAGATTCCATTGGTCCATTATCAATACAGCGACCAACCCGTGACATACTTTGAGTCATTCCTGCCGCCTCTAATTTACGCTTGAACGCCTTAGAGGTGTATTGGAATCCACGATCACTATGAATCAGTGGGTGTTTTTGATGCAATCGTACGATTGCCTGGTCAAGCGTTTTAAATACCAGTTGATTATTATTAGAGTGTCCCAGCACATAGCTAATAATGGATCCGTCATAAAGATTACGAATCACACTGAGATAGGCCTTCTTAGATAGGCCATATTTAAATTCTGTCACATCCGTTACCCATTTCTCATTCGGCTTTTCAGCTGTGAATTCACGGTTTAATACGTTCTCTGCCACATGTTGTGGTGACGACTTTTTGTGCCGTTTTCGCTTCTGGCGGATGACCGAACGGATCTCATGGATACGCATGAGACGATAGATGCGCTTCTCATTGTATGCCGGCAGGCCATGCTGGCGTCGTCTGCGATTGACCGTCATGGTGATCCGTCGATAACCGTAGGTCCCGTTCACCTGGTCGTAGAGGAGGCGGATGTCTTCCAATAGGCTCAAGTTCTCTTCTTCGCGTACCGAGACGGTACGCTTCAACCATTTATAGTAGGCGGCCCGTGAGACCTGCGCGATCTCGCACAGGAGCACGACCGGGAACGTGTCGGTCGTCGACATTTCCTCGATGACCATGTATCGCAATTGTAGCCTGATCTGGCTGATCAACCTCTCCTCTCGATTTCCTCCAACTTTTTTAGGAACAGGTTCTCGGCACGAAGGCGCTCGTTCTCCCGCTCGATCTGTTGAATGCGACGTTCGAGCTTCTCCTCGTTGGTCAGTTCCTCTTCTTGCTTCGTCCGTCCGCGCCGGTCCTCGAGCCCGTGCACGCCGTCGGCGTCATATTTTTTCGTCCACCCATAGACCTGTTGGTACGACACGGTGAATACCTCGGCCGTCCGTTGATAGTTCCGTCCGTTGTCCAGGCAATACCTGACTATCTCCATGCGTTCCTCGAATGTGGTCTTTCTCCCTTTTGTCATAGCTCGATCCATCCCTTTTCTCGAATCTGTTAACTCGCTATGACTAGTATACTTCTTAATCCATTTTCGAAAAACAGATCCATCACTGATTTGATAGTTGGAGAGGACTTCCATCGTGGTGGCCCCGTCGAGGTAGTCACGGACGGCCGCGATTTTCTGTTCCTTGGTGTACAGTTTCCATGTCTTCGATTCCTTCAATGCGTCACTCCCGCCGGTATCGAATTTCACTTTCCACACCCGGAGGGTATGCTCAGAAACGTGATGAGTCTCCATGATTTCCTTCCATGTATGCGTTTCTTCTTCCATCATGCGCAGTGCAGCCAGTTTTTGTTCGATTGAATGCCGACTTCTCGCCATAAAAAAAACACTCCCCAATAGAATAAACAGATTTGTTATTTCATCTGTCTACCTATTGGGGAGCATATCAGGATTGAAGTGAATTCTTTTTTTGAGAATATCTATTTTGCTGTTGAATAATCAGTCTATATTTACAAAAGATTCTAAATCAACAAATACGAATGCTTCTTCATAATTTTCATCATGAAGTTTAAATGCGTATCCAGAGTCCTTTTTTTGAATCAACTTCTCTACTTCCGCGACGTGTTCTTCTGAGACTTCAAATCGTTGTTGTATCCGATAAAAGTTAGCATAACGAGATTTTTCTCGCTCACTATTTGTTAACTCTTCCCCAGATATAGGAACAAACATAACCGGCTCAGGTACGTCCGAGACCTTTTCGAAAAGAGAAGTTGGAAGTTGAACACTCCAGTAAAACTGTTGCTCAGTAGAAGTGAATTTTGGACTTAGAATGTTATCTACTGAGAACGTTACGGTTGTGATCAATTCATTGTTTTCTACTTCTTTTTCGAAACTTATAAATGAAAATTGTTGAGCTACCATACTTTCGATGTATTCATTAATAGATACATACTGTGTTGTACCTGAAACATCCTGGGTAGTTTGTTCAGTTTTCTCGTTAGACTTCTCCTTACCTAAAGAAGTACTCTTTGATGAATCGTTTTCGCTACATGATGCCAATACTAAAGCAATCGCTAAAACGTATAAAGCAACATATTTTTTCATATATCAGTATGCAAGATTCTCAGAGTAGCTGTAACGGCTATAGTCTGCAGAAACGGCTTTTGATCTTGATACCAAACCATTAGAGTATGTGACTAATTTTCCTGTGGTATCAACACCGATGCTACCATAAACTAATTTCCGCGTGGATTTTGGAGGAATATTAAAGGCGAATTTAGTTGATGTGGTGGTATCCGTCCCATAAGAAACCTCGGCTGTTACTTTTAGGCCATTTTGCAAAATTTTAAATTCTGTTTCACCTGTAAGAGTTCCAGTAGCAAATACACGACGAGAAACCTCATAGTTTACTGTGTCCACCAGTGACGATGTGTTTGTAGCAATATGCGTCCATTTTGGAAGCTTTACTAATGTATTAGTGAGTGTGGATTGGTATACTGTTCCATCGTAAACTGGGGCATAAATAGGCACATCATTTTCTACTGCTGACACTGAATTAGGTACTCCTGATAAAATCGATGCGCTCAAAGCTAGTGAACCTAAGATTTTAATTGTTTTTGACTTAAACATTAAAAAACCTCCAATATTTTTTGTGAAAAATCTGGTGAAAATAAAAAATCCTAAAATTCATTGTCTCTTTTACATTAAAAATTTGACTTTTGAACTAAGACTTATTCAAAATATAGCATTTATTTACCATTTAAAATTTGGGATAATATGAGGTGGAGGAGATTAAATTGCATAAATATATCGGGAATATCATCCGATTTAATCGTATAAAAGCTAAGAAAACCCAACAAGAAGTCGCAGCAGGGATATGTTCTATCTCACATTTAAGCAAAATCGAAAAAGGAGTGTATCTACCTAATCAAGAAACATTGAATTTGCTTCTCGAAAGACTTGGGAAAAAAATTGATTTTGAGCAGGAGAGGCATAGTCAACTCTCAAAACTTATTGATGACTTTTATTATCACTGGTCTTACAGTGAAGTTAGTCAGATGAAGTTAACCATTGAAATGATGGAAAAGGAGGAGTCTCATTACATAGTAAGCGATTATTTGAATCGATACTTATTGGCTCAATTGGCCTATGAATTAAACGAAAAAAATTATGAAAAGGCTGAATCTCTTTTATACAACCTTGATAATTTAGAGATAATGTCCAATGCCGACATGAGTAAATTCGTCATATTAAAAATGTCTTTCCTAAATAAGTATAAAGATTCTAAGAAAGCTGCAGAATACGCTGAATCAAATGAAAATCTCATAGTGAGTGATGACAAAGCAGAATATTTTTACCAGAAAGGTCTCATTTACAGCTATAACATCAGTCCATCACTTTCTTTAATTCATATGAATAAAGCCTATGAATCTTTTGGTAAAGGGACGAATTTCACTAGAATGATAACTTGTAAGTCGGTTATGGCAATTAATTACTCAAGATTGGGTTTAATGAAAGAAGCAGAAAAAGAGTATATTGAGTTGTTGCGTATGCTATCAAAGTTCCGTAACGAAAATATGTTACACGAGACGCGATATAACTACGGTATCTTCTTGAAAAATGCAAATCGATATGACGAGGCACTTGTGGTGTTTAAGAGTTGCGAGCAATATTTTTCTACTAAAGAAGAACATCGATGTCTTTTGATTCTTGCTATGTGGGAAACCAAACTCCATTTAAACGATCTTCAAGAAGAAGAGATTCTAGAATTTACATCATCTTTCAAGAATAGTGCGTCAAAGTGTAAGCTTCATAAGAAATATTTGGTTTATGCCGATTTAATGATTCTAAAAAGTAAAAAAAATGAGAAAGAATATTATCGGTTACTTGAAACTAATTACTTAAGGTTAATCGAGAAAGAAAACTCTTATATTGAAATAAGAAAAAGATATCTGGAACTCTTAGATTATTATAAAAATAAAAATCATTCTAAATATCAGAAATTATTAGTAGAGTTTCATCAAAATGAAGAATCTATGGAGATGATCAGATGGTAAAAAAATATTGATTATCATGACAATTATGACAGTTTTCAGTTTTTCACCAAGTATAGATGCAAAAGGTAGCGTTAGTAATGGGTCACAAAATCACCTTCCTGAATTACTTGATCGTGTATCGCGTAGCCCCATTACCCCATCTTTTCGGTAAGCCCGTGTCCAGCGATTTTTACAAGAACT
>NZ_JACSMC010000052.1:0-7542 GCF_018618435.1 Exiguobacterium sp. s150
TCGTCAGTCGTCAAGTCGGTCAATAGCCATTCATCGAGGATGAGTAGGTCGACTTTTGTATACTTTTTGAGGAGTCGTCGGTAGCTCCCATCGGCTGCGAGCTTCGCCAGTGTTAGTTCATCCAACAATTCAGGCAGACGAATGTATCTCACCTTGAACGACTGGCGACAGGCCGAGACCCCGAACGCGGTCGCGAGATAGGTCTTCCCGGACCCTGTCGGTCCCTTCAGAATCAAATTGTGGCCGTCCAAGATGTAAGTTCCGCTTGCCAACCTGAGGATCTGCTCTTTGTTCAATCGACGGTCGGCATGGTACTCGATGTCCTCGATGCAAGCATTCGAGTTGATGAACGAGGCAGCCTGGATCAGCCGGTGCAGCTTGCCGTTCTTTCGTCTGGAATGCTCAAAATCGACGAGTAGTGCCAGTCGTTCATCAAAGTCCATGCGTTGAAAATCGCGATTGGATGACTGTTCCTCATAGGCTTCGGCCATCCCGTTCATCTTCATCTCGATCAGTTTGGCAATCGTCTGTTCATTCATCTTTATCAGCTCCCCCATAGTATGCCGCACCACGCATGAAGCCATAGTGATTGTTGGCAGTTTCCGTCTTGCGTTTCAACTCCTGCTCGGCGTCGCTCTTCTTGTTGTTCGACAGGATGCTCTGGATGCCCTTGACCGTCGGTCTGTTGGTTATGGAGACGACCATCTTACAGGCGCGCTCGATCTCATACTTGGAATAACGTCGCTCCAGTTTCTTCAGCGTGAAGATGGATTGGAGTGCCAATCGCTCGGTCTGAGCAGTGCCAAGAAGGAAATCGATCACTTTCAATGTGTTCGGACCGATCTCGTCTGCCCAGTCTTTTGCGTTCTCCGGGGTCTGGTCGATGTAGAGCTTATGGTTGTCGGGCATGTGATCGCGGTTGGTCGATAATTGTCCGAAGCGTCCAATCAGCCGTTTGTGGGAGGTAATCCGCATTTCGTTGAAATACACCTCGACCAATTGCTCGGTCAGTCGCACCTCGACCTGACAGTTGATATATTCATAGGGCACCGAATAAAACATGCTCTCGACGGATATGTGGTAGTCCGGGCGGACCTTCGCGTCCCGCCAACTCGATTGTTTGTACGAATGCTTCGGCAGTGGTGCTAACGCGAACTTTTCCTCTTCCTCGAATGCGGAGAGACGGCTACCGGGTTTCCGGGTGAACGGACGACGGTTGAATTCTTCCAGCTTTTCATGAACCTCACGGTTCAACTCCTCTAGGCTGAAACAGTGGGAGTTCCTCAAGGCGGCGATGATCCAAGTGGAGATGACACCGACGGAACCCTCGACACTCGGTTTGTCCTTAGGTGCGCTCACACGCGCGGGCATGACGACCGTCCCATAATGTTCAGCCATCTCTCGGTATGTCGGGTTGAGGATGAGTTCACGTGACGTGTTTCTCGTGACACCGGTCTTCAGATTGTCAGGGATGAGAATCTGGGTGCTCCCACCGAAATAGCTGTAGGCATGGTTATGGCACGTAATCCATGCAGACAAGTCCATCGAGAGACTCGCCTCGGCATAAGACAATTGGCTACAGGGCAATGTCGCTACGAATATGTATACTTTTACTTTTTCTCCTGTGTCCCGATCGATGATGAACGTGGTTGAACCGGCCCAGTCGACTTCCATCACTTCCCCTGGTTTGCGACGAATCCGGAGCGTAGCCCTATGCTTGTTCGCATAGGCGCTGTAATGTCGGACGAAACTCCGATAGGAGTAAGGAATGCGCTTGTTCGTGCGGCACTCCATCTCGTACTCGTGATGCAGGAGCGACAGGGTGACGTTCGGCTTTGCCAATTCCTTGTGTACATAGTCAAAATCGATCGGATGTCTACCGGAAGATTCAAGCGTCTTCTCAGGGAATAAGAACTCTTCAATCCACTTGTCGGTCATGTCATCATCGAAAGGTCCCATCAAGCCCTTGTCTGTCGCCCGATCAATCACCTCCGTCACTTTCTGACGCGAGTTGCCAGTGCTAGCCGCGATACTTCTCAGGCTCAGCCCTTGCTCCCTAAGTCTTAGAATAGCTAAATACCGAAGCATAAAAAACCTCCCATGTAACGATGTCACACCATTAGGTGTGCACATTAATCATAAGGAGGCAATATGAAGGTTGGTCGGGGCTTTGGCATCACTTGGTAAATTGTTTGTCACTCTTTGGTAAATAAGATTGCAAGACTGGTACATTCTAATGGCCGTAATCAAAAACGATGCAAGTTTTTAGTTTATAGACTAAATTAAGACTTTTGTATTCATAATAGTAGTCCATTTGAACAAGAAGCATCTTGTTTTGACAAAGCTCATACAGTGAGTTAATATGATTTTGTAAACATATGATTTGTTATTCATATGTAAAACGTAAAGATTCCGATTTACATATAGGACAACTGAAAGGAGTCAGAGACAATGGAAATTACATGAATACTTCTCTTCTTTTAGTGGGAATTTGTGTGATTTAATAAGTAAATGAATGGAAATCAAAGGAATTATATAGGAAGGTGATAAAAATGGAAACTATCGAAGAACAACAATCTCAAGAAAAACATAATCACAACCACGACCATGACCATGATCACGGGAAAATGCCAATCGTTTTATACTTTATTGGTTTAGTATTAGCAGTGATCGCTCTATTTTTGAATGAAGATTATCAGTTGCTACAAAACATTTTATTTTCAATCGCTACCATCAGTGCGGGGTATCATGTCATTATTCTTGAAGGCCTTGGGGAAACAATTGAGAACACAAAAGCAAATAATAAGTTCACGCCTAATTCTCATATTTTAATGGGATTAGCGGCTATAGGAGCTTCAGCAATAGGGAATTTTTGGGAAGGAACGTTGTTGATTCTCATTTTTTCAGGCGCACATTTCCTGGAAGATTACGCTGAAGGAAGAAGTAAACGAGAAATCACGAAATTACTCGAAATGAATCCAACGACTGCTCGGTTAATTTTGCCTGATGGGAATACAAAGATTGTTGATGTCAGTGAATTAAAAGTGGGAGATCAACTTCAAGTATTGAATGGCGATCAAGTCCCCATTGATGGCGTCATTTTGTCAGGCTCTACGTCCATTGATGAGTCGTCTATTAATGGAGAAAGTATCCCAAAAGAGAAGTCCAAAGGAGACTACGTTTTCGGAAGTACAATCAATGGAACAGGTACTTTCACAATGGAAGTCACTAAAGAAAATAAAGATACAGTATTTTCAAAAATTTTACAGTTAGTAAACCAGAACCAAGACAACCAAACAAAAGCTGCGAGTATAATCCAAAAATTTGAACCGAAATACGTTACAGTTGTTTTAATTGCCATTCCGTTATTCATGTTATTGGCTCCTTTTCTCCTAGACTGGACATGGTCACAAAGTATCTATAGAGGATTGATCCTTTTAGTGGCAGCTTCCCCCTGTGCTTTAGCAGCAGCTACTGTATCGGTAACTTTATCGACGACTTCTAACTTGGCCAAAAAAGGCGTCCTTTCAAAAGGTAGTTCTTACCTGTCTCAATTAGCCGATACTCAAGCCATTGCATTTGATAAGACCGGAACTTTGACCAAAGGAAAACCTGAAGTAACCAATTATTATTTTGCTGATTCCGTGAACGAAGAAAATATGATTGATATCGTGGTAGCTCTTGAAAAAGAATCCAATCACCCCTTAGCAGATGCCATTCTAAGAAAGTTTGAACAAAAAAATCAACTGACTATTGAAGTAGAAAATCAGATTGGTAAAGGGTTGACAGGAGATTACAACGGCAAAAATTATCGGATCGGAAAACCAACTTCATTTGACGAGGTTGCAAATGAATATATTCGTTTAAATAATGAGTGGGCATCAGAAGGTAAGACAGTCGTATATGTAGCAGAAGATGAGAATGTCATTGGACTTATAGCTCTCATGGACGTTCCAAGTGAACATGCAAAAGAAACTATTAAATACTTTAAAGAACAAGGCATACACACCACTCTAATCACTGGCGACTCAGAAATGACAGGAAAAGCAGTTGCTGAACAATTAGGAATAGATGAAGTAATCGCGAATGTCATGCCAGAAGATAAATCTCGAATTATAGACGAGCAAAAAGAGAAATACGGCGTAACAGCAATGGTGGGTGATGGTGTAAATGATGCCCCAGCCCTTGTGAATGCAAATGTAGGGATTGCCATGGGAGACGGAACCGATGTAGCAGTAGAGGTGTCTGATTTAGTTTTAATGCAGAATGACTTATCTAAATTGGTTAAAGCTCATGGAATTTCTTCTAAAATGAATCGTGTCATATGGCAAAACATCCTTTTTTCAATGGCAGTCGTAGCCTTTTTAGTTGTAGTGAGTTTATTAGGTCTAACAGATATAGCAATCAGTGTCACTATTCATGAAGGAAGTACGTTGGTCGTTATTCTGAATGGACTTCGTTTATTAAAATCTAATTAATTCTATCAAAACCCATAAATCTAGGGTATAGTAATAACTGTCTGAAGTTAATATGCCTTTAACGTTCTAAAAACGTTAGAGGCATATTTTTTATAAATTACTTTGTCTCAAAAACAATCGATTATGGGACGATTTTAAATAACAACTTTTATAGACTAGAAGAAGGGTTTTTTAGTGCCAAAACTTTGCTCTTTATCTACGTATCTTTACCCACCCTTTATGATACAATTGAGAAAATCAAAATAGAGAAGGAAGAGGATTATGAGTGGGTATATATATGGGTATGCAAGGGTAAGTACACGATCACAAGAATTGTCTCGTCAGTTGGATTTGCTCAATGAACATAACTGCAACGAAATACTGACCGAAAAAATGACGGGAACCAAAGCTAACCGTCCGCAATTAAATCGGCTGAAAGATAAATTGCGTCCAGATGATACAGTTATCGTGGAAAGCTTCTCTCGTTTGGGGCGCAGCACAAAAGATTTAATTGATCTTGTAAATTACTTTGAAGAACATAATGTAAAGTTGATCAGCTTAAAAGAGAATTTTGATACGGTCACTCCCCAAGGGCGACTTATGATGACTGTGTTTCAAGCATTTAGTCAATTTGAACGAGATTTGATTGTTGAACGCACAAAAGAAGGTTTAAAAAGTGCTCGAGCTAGAGGGCGAAAAGGCGGGCGTCCTCCTGTGAACCAACGAGATATTGAACGAGCAATAAAATTGTACGAAAGTGAGGAATATAGTGTGAAAGAAATTGTTGAGATGACAGGAATCAGCAAGTCAACGCTTTATCGTTACTTGGATAAATAAAAATTGACGATTAATTTTATTTAATCGTGGGAAAGAGGTGTTCTCATGAACCAAGAACTTCCTCCATTAACTTCATATTCAGAAGAACTACGACAAAATGCGATGGATAAATATCAAGTGATTGCCCCTTATCTTAAGCATGAAGAAAGTTTGAGTAATATTGCTGAAGAATCAGGGGTTCCAAAAAGAACTTTATACCATTGGGTAAATCAATATCAACAATCAGGGTTGAAAGGATTGATCCGAAGAAAGCGCTCGGATTCAGGAAGCTTTAAAGTAGAAGAAAATGTACAAGAAGAAATTAAAAAGCTTATATTTGAAAACAAAAAAAACACCTTAACTTCTATTCATCGGAAAGTCTGTAAAATTTGTAAAAAGAAAAATTGGGCCCCGCCTAGTTACAATCAAGTATATGCGATTGCTAAAAATCTGTCGCCACAATTAAAGGAACTTGCTCATAAAGGAAAAAAAGAATATCAAAATAATTATGATTTGGTTTATCGTCGTGAGTCTTATTATCCCAATGAAATATGGCAGGCTGACCACACTCCCTTGGATATCCTTGTTTTAAACGAAAAAGGAAAGCCTGAGAGGCCATGGTTAACAATTATTTTAGATGATTATAGCCGAGCAGTTGCAGGGTATTTCCTTAGTTTTCAAGCTCCTTCTGCTATTCAAACTTCTTTAGTTTTACACCAAGCAATATGGAAAAAAAGCAACTCTGATTGGCAAATATGTGGTATACCTGAAACTTTCTATACCGATCACGGAAGTGATTTCACTTCAAATCATTTGGAGCAAGTCGCAATTGATTTAAAAATCAATCTTATTTTTTCTACGGTAGGTATGCCAAGAGGACGGGGGAAAATAGAACGTTTCTTTTTAACAATTAATCAATTATTTTTGCAAGATTTACCAGGTTACATTGGGAATCAAAATACTTTAAATCTTCTTACGATAAAAGAGCTTGATGAGAAATTAGCGCATTTTATTATATATGACTATCACCATAGAGTGCATGGCACTACAAAACAGGAACCTATAAAGATGTGGAATAATTCAGGATTTCTTCCTCATCAACCAGATAGTCTAGAAAGTTTAGATTTATTGTTATTAAATGTTGGAAAGCCAAGAAAAGTTCATTCTGATGGAATTCACTTCCAAGGTTTAAGATATATTGACACCAATTTAGCAGCTTATGTAGGTGAAACTGTTATCATTCGATATGATCCAAGAGATATTGCTGAGATTCGTGTATTTTACAAAGACCAATATTTATGTACGGCAATTTCTCCTGAAATTTCTGATTACGAAGTCGATTTAAAAGAGATTGTTGCGGCACGTAATAAAGCACGGAAAAACCTTGAAAATCAGCTCCATTCTGGAAATAATATTGCGGAAGAACTTATTTCATCTAAGCAGAAAGAGTTAGATAATCCTGTAAACAAAAAAGATTCTAAGAAGTCAAAAATTAAGAGGTATTACAATGAATAAAACACCCTATTTTATTGAAACAAAAGAATATAAACGCTTTGTAGAATTTTGTCAGGCATGTATCAAATACAAATATATCGGAATTTGTTATGGATTACCCGGAGTTGGGAAAACTTTATCCGCTAAGCAATATTCAAATTGGAATTGGGTCGAAAAACAAATTGATTACAAAAAATCGGAAGAAATCGGAATGAATGCAGATGAAAAAATCCTTGAAGCGAAAACAATATTTTACACCGCTCCAGCCATACGGGCGACTAAAATGACGAATGAAATCGATATGATCGGTGGTAAAATGGGTATGGTTAAAAGTATGTATAGAGTTCTTCAGTTAGGAGCAGAAGAAAAATACTCAACGAATGTGTATGAAGAAATTGATCTCATTATTATTGATGAAATAGATCGATTAAAAGTACAGCATTTAGAACAATTAAGAGATATTTATGACCAAAAAGATGTGGCTATGATCTTTATTGGAATGCCGGGTATAGAAAAGCGATTGGCTCGTTATCCTCAACTCTACTCGAGAATAGGTTTTGCCCATGAATTTGACAGATTGAGTAAAGACGAGGTCCACCATATTCTGGAATACAAATGGGAAGAGTTAGGATTATCTGTCCAACTGGAAGATTTTGCTAATTATGAAGCTGTCACTAGTATTATTAAAATTACAGATTATACGAGCAGGAAAGCCCATACCGGGCATAGCCCGCCTTTAGGCATGGGATGAACGTGAGTTCGGATGTGAAAAACA
>NZ_JACSMC010000053.1:0-6887 GCF_018618435.1 Exiguobacterium sp. s150
GAATTCACTCCCAATATGATTTAGTCCAGTGTACACAAAAACCCTGAGCAGTAGACTTTTTTAGTGTCTACTACTCAGGGTACAGTTTAGTGGGCGCTTTCTTTGTTTGTAGTATAGCATTAGCGAATTTGTTCTGCATTGAGGACCGTCTTCATCGCACCGTAGCCACCGAGGATGTTTTGGATATCCTTGTAGCCGAGCGATTGAAGGACGCTCGCAGCCATCCGTGAACGGACGCCGGACGCACAGTGAACGGCAATCGTTTGGTCTGTCGGGAGACCTTCGTGGTCGCGTGCCAATTTACCGAGCAAGATGCGTTCGGCTTTCTCGTAGTGGCTCGCGTTCCATTCCGTCGCATTCCGGACGTCGAGGACGAACACATCGCCTTTTTCTGCAGATTCGATGGCTTGCTCCGCTGTCACATCCGTGTACGTTTCCGTCAATAGCTCTTGACCGAGCTCTTCGACTGGGACGACGAAGCGGAGGCGGTCGAGACCGATCGATTGGAGGTCTGTCTGCACTTGATCGACGTCTTCCGCGCTCGCAATGAGCGTGATGTCTTTGTCGAAGTTGACGAGCCAGCCGGCCCATGAGACGAATTTCGTGTTGTATGGGATGTTGATTGTGCCTGGGATGTGTCCTTTGGCAAACTCTTCCCCTTTACGTGTATCGACGACTTGCGTCTCTTCGACGAGTGTGTCGAGGCGGTCCGTGCCGACGACTTCTGGACGAGCAATCATGTTCGTCACTTGGATGCCTTCTTTGTTCACTTTCTTCATCATCGCGAAGTAGTTCGGCGGCTCTGGTTGGTCCGTCGTCAACTCTTTGATGAACGCGTCTTTTTCTGTCATTTGAAGCGCCCAGTTCGTCGCTTTCTCGTAACCGACCGTCGACGTCGGGATGGCGCCGAGCGCTTTTCCGCAAGCGCTGCCGGCACCGTGGCCCGGCCAGACTTGGACGAAGTCAGGGAGAGCTTTGAATTTCTTGAGCGAATCGAACATTTGCTCGGCGCCGATTGCGGTCGTGCCTTTCACACCGGCTGCCTCTTCGAGAAGGTCAGGGCGACCGATGTCGCCGACGAAGACGAAGTCGCCTGTGAAGATTCCCATCGGTTGCGTCTGGTTGCGGTCGTAGAGCAAGAATGAGATATGTTCCGGCGTGTGACCTGGTGTGTGCATGACTTCGAGCGTCACGTTACCGACTTTGAACGTGTCGCCTTCTTTGACGAGTTGTGAGTCGATGTCTTTCGCGAACGCGTATTTCCACGAAGCGTCGCCTTCATCTGACAAGTACGCTTTCGAACCAGTGCGCTTGGCGAGCTCGAGTGAGCCTGAGACGAAGTCGGCGTGAATGTGTGTCTCGGCCGTGGCGACGATTTTCATGCCTTCTTTTTCGGCTTCCTGCAAATAAGGTGTGATGTTACGTGCCGGGTCGATGACGACGGCCTCGCCTGTCATTTGGCAACCGACCATATATGAAGCCTGTGCTAATTTTTGATCATAGAAATAGCGTAATAACATATGAAATACCCCCTAAGAATAGTTGACTGTGAATGATTGTGGTTCTTGAAATGGATCGAAAAGAGCGTTAGACCGTTTCGCCCGTCCAGCTCATCATGCCGCCGTCGACGTTGACGACGTCAAATCCGAGCGAGTCGAGATAAGCGGAGGCGTTCATGCTACGACCGCCTGCTGCGCAGATGACGTGAATCGGTTTTGAACGGTCGAGCGCTTCGACGTGTTCCCCAAATTCAGACAGTGGAACATTTTTTGCCTGCTTGATATGGCCCCCTGCATATTCATCGGTCTCGCGAACGTCAATCAAGTTGATCGTCTCATCGGCCTTGAGCAACGTTTCAAGTTCAGTTGTCGTAATCGTCTTCATGTGGTGATCGTCTCCTTTTTTAAATCAGGTTTGGCAACGAGAATTTTTCGTTGGCTTTAATATACCCCCTAAGGTATACTGAGTGCAAGTAGAAAGATTGGAGGCTGAAAAAATGCGTAAACTCGTGATGTTGGTGTCATTTTTAGTAGTTGGCGCCCTTTTAATCGTACTATTCACATCTAATAAGGGGAAAATTACTAAAATTGATGTTGAAACATTACAAAACAGATTGGAAAACGAAGATATAACGTTGATTGACGTACGAGAATCGGGAGAATACGAGGGGGGGCATATTGAGGGGGCGGTGAACGCACCACTTTCTTCATTAAATGCGACCGAATTACCTCATGTGAAAGACGAACCGATTTACATCATCTGTCGTAGCGGAAACCGAAGCGCCCAAGCCGCTCAGATTTTGAGCGACCGCGGCTATACGGAAGTGTACGACGTCACCGGGGGCATGATCGCCTGGGAACAGAAATAGAACTTACTTTTCGTAAGTAGGGAACTGGAGGATTGTTTTATGGAGTTAGGGTTTATCATCACTATCTTTTTAATCGGGTTCATCGGGTCGTTCATCTCGGGGATGGTCGGTATCGGCGGTTCGATTATCAAATATCCGATGTTGTTGTACATTCCGCCGCTCCTCGGCTTTGCGGCGTTCAGCGCGCATGAGGTGTCCGGAATTAGCGCGATTCAAGTGTTCTTCGCGACAATCGGAGGCATTTACGCATACCGAAAAGGCGGCTATCTAAACAAACAGCTCATTCTTTACATGGGTGTGGCTGTCTTGATCGGTAGCTTTATCGGCGGATACGGGTCGACACTCTTGTCGGAGAACTTGATTAATGTCGTCTATGCGGTGCTCGCGACGATTGCGACCGTCATGATGTTCATGCCGAAAAAGAATGTCGAAGATTTACCGCTCGATGAAGTGACGTTCAACAAAGTCATCGCGGCCGGCTCGGCGTTCGTCGTCGGGATCGCCTCAGGCATCGTCGGGGCCGCCGGAGCGTTCATCTTGATGCCGATCATGCTCGTCGTCTTGCGCATCCCGACGAAGATGGCGATCGCGAGCTCGCTTGCGATCACGTTCATCTCGTCCATCGGGTCGACGGCAGGCAAGATTATTACCGACCAAATCGTGTGGGAGCCGGCTGTCATCATGATTATCGCCAGCTTAATCGCTGCGCCGCTCGGGGCGAACGTCGGGAAAAACATGAAGACGAAGTCGCTCCAGCTCATCTTGGCGCTCCTCATTTTGGCGAGCACGGTCAAGATTTGGCTCGACATCGTCGGGTAATTGAAGTCAGGCTATCGAACTTTGTTCGGTAGCCTTTTCACATACATGTGGAAGGTGTACAACGATTTCACACAGTCTGTTCAGTTGAATTAAGTTCAAGAGAACGTTAAAATACGATTCATACGTCCGTGCATTCAATCGTGAGTTCACGATTTGAACAATATAAATGCTTATGTGGATACATGTAAGAATCATGATGAAGGAGTGTTTTTCAATGAACCATATGAATCCACCGAAAGGGAGGATGGCGCGATTCCGTCAGGCGGCAGCGAACTCGTTCCGGACGCATCGTCTGTTCTGGCTATTCACGCTACTGTTGTGGACGAAATCGACGATCGCCTATCAGTTCTTCTTTAACATCCCAATCGATAACGCGATGCAGTCGTTCATCCTGCTTATCAACCCGCTCAGCTCGACGCTGTTCTTGTTCGCGTTCAGCTTCTTCTTCAGCGGGAACAAACGCAAGTGGGCCCTCTACATCTTATACGCGGCCTCGTCGCTCATCTTGTTCGCCGATACGACATATTACCGAGAGTTCACGGATTTCTTGACCGTGCCGGTCTTGTTCCAATCGTCGAACATGGAGACGTTGTCGTCTTCGTTCTTCTCACTGCTCCAGTGGAAGGACTTGCTCATCGTCGGTGACTTGATCGTCTTGCCGTTCTTGCTTTGGAAATTGAATGAGACGGGCAAGGCGTCGCGTAAACGCGTCATCGCCACGTTCGTCGCGGCAGCGGCCATGTTCGGTTTCAACTTGGCGCTCGCCGAAACGGAGCGCCCGGAACTCTTGACGCGCTCGTTCGACCGCGAACTGCTCGTCAAAAATCTTGGGACGTTCAACTTCCACGTGTACGACGCGATGCTCCAGACGAAGACGTCGGCCCAAAAAGCGATGGCGGACGGGTCGGAGTTGGCGGAAGTCGAGCAATACACGCGACAAAACTACGCCGCGCCGGACCCGGAGCTGTTCGGGAAGTATAAAGGCAAGAACGTCATCGCCGTCTCGTTCGAATCGGCCCAAAACTTCACGAACCATATGAAAGCGCCGAACGGCGAATACATCACGCCGAACTTGAACAAACTGATTGAAGAGTCGCACTTCTGGCCGAACTTCTACCATACGACCGGCCAAGGGAAGACGTCGGACTCTGAGTTCGCCCTCGACAACTCGCTCTTCGGGTTGCCGCGCGGCGGGGTCTACTTCACGAACGCCGACAACGAGTACAACGCGTTGCCGGAGCGAATCAAGCAAGAAGGGTACCATTCGGCCGTGTTCCATGCGAACAACAAATCGTTCTGGAACCGTGACCAAATGTACGCCAACATCGGCGTCGATTCGTTCTATGACCAAGACTATTACGACTTAGGCGACCCGGCCGATATGACGGAATGGGGACTGCTCGACGATGAGTTTTTCTTACAGTCAGTGCCGATGATTGAAGAGCTCCCGGAGCCGTTCTTCGCGAAGCTCATCACGCTCACGAACCATTTCCCGTTCACGATGCCGAGTGAGGAGCATGAGCTCGTACCGAAGTTCGAGACGAACTCGACGACGCTCAACAACTTCCCGCAGGCGCTCGCCTATCAGGACTATGCGCTCGGATTGTTCATCGACGAGTTGAAGGCGAACGGCATGTGGGACGACACGATCTTCATCGTTTACGGCGACCATAACGGTATCTCGACGAACCATAACGCCGCGATGGCCGACCTGCTCGGGAAAGAAGAGATCACCCCTTATGACGTTGCGAAGTTACAGCAAGTACCGTTCGCGATTCACTTGCCGGGACAAGAAGAAGGGGTCGTCCATGACGGGATTGGTAGCCAAATCGACATGAACCCGACAATCCAGCATTTGCTCGGAATCGATACGTCGGACCAAATCGGCTTCGGGAACGACTTGTTCGCCCCAGAGCGGAACGATCGCGCCATCTTCCGAGACGGGACGATGATCACGAAAGAGCACGTCTTCACGCAGTCGATGTGCTATGAAGCGGAGACGGGCGAACTCGCAGCCGAACCGGAAGCATGTGAGCCACTCGAAGAAGAGGCGAATCGCGTCCTCGAGATGAATGATGCGATCATCTACTCCGATTTGCTCCGATTCAGAGAACAGAATGAATGAAAAAAAGAGAGAGTCCCATCTCTCTTTTTTTGTGGTCTTGAATCAAGATGCGGACGAACGTGGTAAGATGACAAGAGTCATAACAGGAGAGAGTGAAGCGAATGGAGTATACGGGAGAACGGGTCATTCCCGATCGGATGAGTCCGATGAACGGGATGTTGCTCGAACACATTGCCCGCTATCAGTTTTCATTATTGTATTTGAACGGGCGCGTGCTCGACTTCGCGACCGGGAGCGGCTACGGCGGTCAATTGATTGCGAAGACGTTGAAAGGGACCGTGCAGGAAGTCGTCGGCGTCGACGTATCCGAGACCTCGATTGCTTATGCGAGAGGGCGGTACCATCATCCGAACGTCACCTATCTCGTCGGGGACGTGCTCGACCGGACGCTACCGGAGCGGCTCGGTCAATTCGACTGCATCGTCAGTTTTGAGACGATTGAACATGTCGCGGACTTTGAGTGCTTCATGGAAAACGTCTGGACGATGTTGAAACCGGGTGGGACGCTCGTCTTGTCGACGCCGTTCGGACAAGGAATTGGGCAGCCGACGAATGAGCCGTTTCATGCCCATCAGTTCACAGAAGCGGAGTTTGAGGCGCTGTTCGAACCGTTCACATCGGTCGACTACTACTATCAACGAGGTGTCCTCGTGGAACCGAAACGCCCGAGCCGACATTATCCGTTTGGGATTGCGGTCGCGATAAAATGATGAAACAAAAAGCCCGATGAACAGGTCATCGGGTAATGAAATAGTAGAGTAGCCCGAGCCCGAGAAAGGCGAGCGGCAATAAAATGATATAAATCCAGGACACCATCGACCAACTCTTTTTCTGACTGTACTCGGACGTGTCTTTCCCGAGCCCGACCATGATCGTGAAGACGAGGGCAATCAGGCAGACGAGGAGCGCTAATCCAATTGTGAGGTACATGTTGTCACATCCTTCATAAATTCTTCATACGTTTAGCATAGCTGACAACAAACCGGAAAAGCCCCTGAAATGTTGGGATTGTGTGTCCAACAGTCAGAGGCTTTTGTCACGATTTCGTCTGTTCGATATATGCCTCGGCCGCATCGATTGGAATGCCGAGCGTCTCATGGATGACGGTCAACGCGCTCTCATTCCGCTTGTCTGTTTCGGCGGCGACACAATCTTGCGGTACGTGGAGCTCATACTCGCGCATGTACCCGTCATTCGCCGAGAAGAGGATGCAGATGTCTGAGGCGACACCGGTCATGACAATCTTTTCGACATCGAGTTGCCGCAGCAAAATGTCAAGCTGCGTCCCGTAAAAGGCGGAATGGCGCGGCTTGATGATGAAATACTCTTTGTCTTCCGGCGCGATGCGTTTTGCGATGTCGCGTCCGTTCGATGATTCGACGTGACGGACGATGTCCTCCGTACTGTCTTTCCACTGTCCGAAGTTGTCGTTACAGTAGATGACCGGTAAGTCATTGTCTTTGAAGTGACGTTTCAACTTTGACAATCCCACAGCTAAAGCAGTGGGATTCTGAAGTGCTTGTGCGAGCGCAGTCCATTTCTGTTTTGCTCAAGCCTTCAGATGAGGGTGTGCCA
>NZ_JACSMC010000054.1:0-6159 GCF_018618435.1 Exiguobacterium sp. s150
GGATGTTTTTCACATCCGAACTCACGTTCATCCCATGCCTAAAGGCGGGCTATGCCCGGTATGGGCTTTCCTGCTCGTATAATCTGTAACGAAGAGATGACGCGCTCACTCCGACTTCGTCGTCCAGACGCGTCGCCGCACTTGTTCGAATAAACCGAAGACGGCGGCCGCCCCGAGCAAGACGACACCCGTGACCGTGAACTTATGTTGTAACGCAATCGTGAGCCAACCGAGCACGGCGGAGCCGACGACCGTACCGAGTGAGAAGAAAGCATAAAAGTAACCGTACGACTTGCCTCGATTCGCCCGTGTCGTCGCCCGAATCAATAACGTATTGATGGCCGGGAACAAGATGGCAAAACCAAAACCGTAGAAGGCGAGCACCGCATAGAGCGCCATCACACTCGTGGCGTTCCCGATGAGCACTTGACTGACACCAAGAATGCCGATGCCGAGCGCGGCGAGTCTCGTCGGTTCGAGACGGTCGAACAGCCGGTTCGTCGGCAAGGCGAAGACGAGGACCGCCACGACACCGAACGTACTGAGTAGCGTCCCACTCAACCGGGAGTCGTACCCGAGCGCTTCGACGTAAAGCGGCAACAGATAAGCGAGCGCCCCTTGCGAAAACATGAGCAAGAACGCACCAACGTATGCCTTGAAGACGTCCCGCTGTAGCCCTTGGGACGCCATCGTTGGTTCAGCATCCACCGGACGTTCCGTCAAACGGGACGACCGCATGACGAACAACGTCAAGAGGGTGACGCCAATCCCATAGAGCGCAACGAACGAAAACACGACCGGGACCGACGTCCGGCTCGCCAGGATCCCGCTAAACGCCGGACCGAGGATTGCGGCGAGGCCGACGAAACTCCCGGTGAGGGCGACCTTCTTTCCTTGTCGGTTCGCAGCAGTCAGGTTGGCCGACAAGGTGAATGCCGCCGGCACGATGAGACCGGCCACGAATCCGTGGATGACACGGACGACAAGCAACGTCGTCGGGTGATCGACAAGCTGGTACGCGAATAAGCTCGCACTCGACAAGAGGAGACCGGCGAGCAAGATGCGATACGGACCGACCTTATCCGTCCATATGCCAGACAAGACATTGCCGAACGTGTTCGCTAACGAGTAGATGGCAATCGCGACGCCGGCGATGAACGGCGTCGCCCCGACTGAGACAGCGAACGTGCTCATGACGGGGAGCTGGGCGAATAGATCAAAGAAAGCAAAAAAGACGATACTGTAGATGACAAACGCTGACGTCTTGTTCAATCGTTTCAACTCCTCGGCCTAGTCAAATCAGACTAAGTTTTCAGCTCCAGTCTAGCTTGCCATCTATATTTTGTATAGACGACTGAGCACACCGACACAAAAATGCCCTACAAACGAATTTGTAGGGCACCCGATTAATTTGTCACTTCGACGGCCGTGTCGAGGGCGACACGAATCATTTCGTCAAACGTCGATTGACGCTCTTCTGACGTCGTCTCTTCGCCAGTCAACAAGTGGTCTGAGATCGTGAGAATCGTCAACGCGTTGACTTTATGTTTGGCTGCGAGCGTATAGAGGCCTGCCGCTTCCATCTCAATCGCGAGGCAACCGAAGTCGGCCCACTTTTTGAAGTGGTGGAAGTCATCTTGATAGAATTGATCGGCTGTGAAGATTTGACCGACTTTGACTGGGATTCCGGCTTTCTCCGCGTTTACATATGCACGATGTAGGAGGTCGAACGTCGCAGTCGGTGCATAATCCATTCCGTTGAAGCGGACACGGTTTTGTGCCATCTCACTTGACGCACTCATGGCGATGACGACGTCGCGGACTTTGACGTCTTCTTGAATCCCGCCAGCCGTCCCGACACGAATCAAGTTTTTCGCGCCATATGACATGATCAACTCGTTCACGTAAATCGACATTGATGGAACGCCCATCCCCGTTCCTTGTACCGAGATGCGTTTACCTTTATACGTCCCTGTGAAGCCGTACATGCCACGGACTTCGTTGTACAATTCGACGTCCTCAAGAAACGTCTCGGCGATATATTTCGCGCGAAGCGGATCTCCTGGAAGTAGTACCGTTTCTGCAATTTGTCCTTCTTTTGCTCCAATGTGTACACTCATGATTCATGTCCTCCTTTAAAGTTGTCGTTGATAATGTTCCCGATATTCATTCGGTGTAACACCAACTTGTTTCTTGAAGACTTTCCGGAAATATTTATCGTCCGAAAAACCTACCGCTTGGGCGACCTCGTAAATACGTTGTCTACTCGTCTCAAGGAGACGTTTGGCCTCGAGCATGCGAATCGAAAGCAAGTACTCGGATAAGTTTACGCCATAGTGTTGCTTGAACCGCCGCGATATGTATTCACGGCTCAAAAAAAAGCGCTCACTCATCCCTTGCAGACTCAGTTCTTCCGCATAATGCCGTTCGATGAACGCCCCGATTTGGACGATTGGGTCTTCTGACGATGGACGGATGTCGACAAGCGCCCGTTCGAGCGTGTCGTTCAAGACGTCCGGGTCAATCGGTTTGAGTAAATAGTCGAAACTGCCGAGTTGAATCGCGCGCCGCATATACGAATACTCGTCATACCCGGTCAAGACGATCAACTTTGCCGATTCGGCTTCTTGATGGAGCCACTCCATCAACTCGATTCCGTTACATCCCGGCATTTGAATGTCCGATAAGACGAGGGCGGGACGTTCTGTAGCGATCAACGCCTTCGCTTCGTTCCCGTTGCTCGCCTCAATCACGGTCGTGACACCGAGACGCTCCCATTCCCCGAGTAATTTGACAGCCTCCCGTACCGGTGACTCATCATCGACAATCAACACTTTCGTCATGACGCATCCGCCTCCTTCACCGCTGGAAAACGCATGACGATGCGAAAACCGCCTGTCTCTGGTGTAGCCAACATAAATTCAGCCTCCCGTTTATAGTTTAACATGAGACGATCGCGAATGTTCTTTAAACCGGTACCTTCCGCGCCGTAGCGCAATTCGGTCGTCTGTTCCATACGTTCTTGTAACGCTTCAAGTTGATTATTCGGGATTTTTTGTCCGCTGTTCTCACAATGGACGACGAGCTCAGGCCCAATCTGTCGGATGCGCAGTAAAAACCGGTTCGCCGTCGAGGACCCGTCACGTTCGAATCCGTGTTTGAAAAAGTTTTCGGCAAGCGGTTGTAAAATCATCTTCGGCACGACGAGCGTCTGCAGCTCCTCGGGGACGTCAATCTCGATACAGAACCGATCAGGGAAACGGACGTGTTGAAGCCGGACGTACGACTGTAAATGGTCGACTTCACGCCTTAACGTGACCATCGATTCGTCCGGATGCATCGTATACCGCATCATCGACGACAGTTGCGTGATAAGACGATACACTGTCTTGCCATCCCCCTTCAAAGCGATCGTGCCAATCGATTGGAGCGCGTTGAACAAAAAGTGCGGGTTCGTCTGCGCTTGAAGTGCCCGAAGCTCATTCGTCCGATTCTCGAGCGCGAGCCGATATTCTCGTTGAATCAAATCATCGATTCGCTCAATCATCAACTTGAATTGTCGACCTAATACCCCGAACTCGTCATTTCCGAGGGAATCGAACGAGACGGTCATGTCCCCTTGCTCGATTCGTCGTATGTTCGACGTCAATGTCCGAATCGGTGTCGTCAACCGCATCGATGCATACGTCGCACCGATGAGGGCTAGAACGAGCGAGGCAATTCCGACGATGAAGATGATGAATGACGTTCGTGAAGCCGGCTCGGTGAGGAGACGGTCGGGAATGGACTTGCCGACATAAAACGCCTGATTTTCGAACTCAAACGATTTGATGATGCGATGATGTTTGCCGTCGCGTGATACGGACATCGGGGCAAGTGTCTCTGGAATCGGCTCGGTGCCAAGATGAGCGAACACTTGATCACCTGCCCCGACGAACCAAAGGCTCTCATCCGGGCTGTTTTGTAAAGAAGCGAGCTGACCGACGAAGACGTCTTCCGGGATATCAATTGATAAGACGGCGAGCGGTGTATCGGTCTCGATTTTATCGAGTCGAAAATGGAGTGTGACGACTTCTTGCTCCGAGAGGATCGGGCCAAAGTCATGGTACGGGACGAGCGGATGCGACGCCTCGAGCAAGACACGACTCTCTTTGTTTTCAAGCAGTTGTTGTTGAATCGGGCTCGGTTGTTTCTTCGAACGCGGTGACACCTTCATCTTATACGCTGCGAACGAGTCCATATCCTCGAGTATAAGCAGTTGGATTTGTGCGACGTCTTCCCGTGACAAGTACATCCCGAGTAGCGCCCGCCTTACTTCGAGTTCGGTCTGTTCGAGGGAGAGACCCGGACCGTACTCTAAAATATCGAGCACGTCCCGATTCGCATAGAGGCTCGTCGGGAGACGGCTCAAATCGGATATGTAGCGTTCAAACTGCAACGTGCCACGTTCGAGCGACCATTCGGTCAACTGCAGGCCGCGTTCACGCTCACGGTCCTTCACGTACCAATAGGAAATAATCGTCGCCAAAATGACCGGAATGAGAATCGTCAGCGCGATCATTCCCGTCAGTTTCGTTCGAATGCTGTTCACCGTCATCCCTCCTCCTCCGATTATATCACGGCCGATGCAAACGCTTTCAAAGAAGCAAAAAAAAGATTCGTTCCGTAGACTTTCTACAGAACGAACCTCTACATCACTCGTACGAGCGCAATAATTCCACTAAATCGAAAGGATGTCCTTCCGCAACTGCCAAATCACGTGGCGTCATGCCGTCCATGTTCTCAATCGACGCATCGGCCCCGTTCTCAAGCAATAGCTCGACCGTCGCGTAGTCGACTTCTTCGTTATAGAACAAGTTATGGAGCGGCGTGTCGCCATATCCGTCTTGCGCGTTGACATCGGCACCGCCTAAAATCTCGGCTTCAATCTCGTCATAGCTCGCATTGTCATAGGCAAGCTGTGAAAGTGGATCTTCCATCGTCATATCGGTGAATCCTTCACTAAATGGTGTCGAGGCAAGACTCGCGAACCCGTCACTCATGACGAGCCACGCGATGATGGCCCCGTTCAACACGACCGTCATGGCGATCGTCCCAATGATTGACGCTTTGACATATCCGGCCGTCTTGAATACCGGTACATTCACTTCGCCAGCTGCCGTGGCAATGGCGGCGATTCGTTTCGGTAGCGTCGGATGTGTCGAAATGAGTTCACTGTATTTGGCGATAAAGCCGTTCTCACGGCTCGCCTCTTGTAAATAGTCGAACTCGTTCACTTCCTTAGCGAGCGTGCCACCAACTGCAAGGACGGTAAGCGCCTGCTTCGCTGCCGCTTCGTCTTGAATATAATGGGCCGCCATCCGGTCGCACGTATATTCGCAAGCCCGCGAGTAGGCCGACCCGAGGAACGGGACGATATTCCCGAGCAAGACGAGCCATTGTTTTTGCACATGGTTACGGCGAATATGCGCTAGTTCATGCGCAATAATGAACTCGACTTCTTTCACTTGACCGTTCCGTGACAACTCAACGATGTCTGAGTATAAAATAATCATATTCTTTTGGAAGAACCGTGTCGCGAACGCGTTCAAGATGCCCCCGGCTTGCAAGATATAGACGTCCGGTAACATCCGGATGCCCATCCCTTGTCCGACGCGTTGATATATCTCATACAGATCCTTAAATTGATGTTCCGTCACTTTGACCCCGTTCGTTCGAATATAGCCGATTTGAATCCAGTGGGCGAACATCGATAATGACACGATGAAGCCGATGATGACTAAAAAGATGCCGAGTGAGGCAATCGTTAAGACGATGGCTAAAAGAATTGTCATAACGCTCGCCGCGACGAGCAAGCCGAAATACAAGTTTTCATGCTTATGAATAAGTTTTATTTTATTCACGTAATATTCCCCTTCATTTTCCAATTAACAACCTAATTATAGCGACTTACTTTCAAAAAGCAACAAAAAATAGAAACTGACAAAGTGTCAGTTTCTATCGAATCGTCACGCGATACAATTGATCGTCGTCGGCACCCGGATTGCCGCGTCCGTCCGTATTGTTCGTGATTTGACACTCCCACAGCTAAAGCAGTGGGATTCTGAAGTGCTTGTGCGAGCGCAGTCCATTTCTGTTTTGCTCAAGCCTTCAGATGAG
>NZ_JACSMC010000055.1:0-5666 GCF_018618435.1 Exiguobacterium sp. s150
TGTGTGGTAACTTCATTCTACACGAGGCCGTCGCTATGGGCTTTTTTGCGTTCACGTTCAGGTGTTGCACTTAATTTTATAATTCATCGCGCAAAAAAAGCGGCCGCCTATGCGGTCGCTCACAGTCGTGCCAATAGTTTTCCTTTTTGCAACGTCGAGACGTACGCGCGCTTGGTAAACACGTCATACGCGTTCCCCCTTGCCGCGTCTAAGATGCCTTCATAGAGGAGCGCTGCCGCCTGTACCGGTTTCCGGCTCGCCGGTGGGTAGAGGTGATGTGTTTCCCTCGCCCGGGTATATAAGAATTCAGCTCGACGGGCGAGCGTCTCCCAGACATCCATGAACGCAGGTGTCACTTTCCGGGCGAACAAGTCCGCCTCCGAGACGCCGAACTCAGCGAGTAGCGTTTGCGGGAGATAAATCCGGTCCCTGCTCAAGTCTTCGCCGACGTCACGCAAGATGTTCGTCACCTGCATGGCGATGCCGAGATCGATTGCGCCTTGCTTCAGGCTCGCCTTCTCGGTCGCGTCCGGCTCTGGTACGAGAATCGGCAACAGCATTAAGCCGACCGTGCTAGCCGCATAATAGCTGTATTGTTCCGTCTCCTCGAGCGTCGCGTACCGTGACTTATGTAAATCCCATTTCATCCCTTCGGCCAACTCGAAGAAGGGCGCGACGTCCATGTCATAACGGCCCCACACATCACGGAGCGCGACCCAAAGAGCCCCTTCGACGTCTTCGTTCGCCAAAAAGCGATTAAAGTCATGCAAAAACTCCGTCAGGCTCGCTTCCGGTCGGTCGGATTCGTCGACGGCGTCGTCGAGCAGACGGCAAAACGTATAGACGGCCGCGACCGCCTGACGGTCCGGCTTGGAGAGCAAAGAGAAGGCCCGATAAAACGTCAACGAGCCTTTCTTCATGATTTCCTCACATTGACGATACGCTTCTTGTGTCGTCATAGAATGCCTCCATTTCTTCTTCCATTCTTTTCACGAGTAGTTCGGACCCAATCATCACGATCGGGACACCACCGCACGGGTGTACCGAGGCGCCGACGGCGAAGAGCCGTTCGATGTGCGCATATGGTCGGGCTTGCGGTTTGAACGCCGCCGACTGCGAGAGTTTCGGCGCGATGCCGAAGCTGCCGCCTTCAAAGAGACCGAATCGCTCCGCGTCCATCGGCGTCCGAAGTTTCATCTCGGTGACACGCTCACTGAAGCCCGGTACAAGCGTCTCAAGCCGGCCAACGAGGTGATCGATCGTCCCGTTCGCCTCGAAATCAGAGCGCTCGAGCTTTCGCGGCACCGGTACGAGGACGTAGAGCACACTTGTGCCTTCGGGTGCGAGCGTTCGGTCGACCCGGGACGGATTGAACGTGTACATCGCCGGGTACTCGCTCAGTTTACCATCTTCAAAGATGGTTCGCATCGATCCGGCAAAATCGTTCGGCAAGTCAAACTGATGCACCGGCAACTCAATCTCACCGTTGACGGTGAAGTACAAGAGAAGCGTCGCGCTCGATGGCTCGTATGCTTTCGGTTTGACGCCATCGATGAGTCGCTCCATGAGCGGGAAGTCCCCGTTCACGACGACCGCATCGTGCGGATGGGTGACGCCGTCGACGACGACGGCGTTCGCCCGTCCGTTCTCGACACGAACACGTTCGACACGCGCGTTCAGGTTGAACTGAACACCGCGACGTCTCAGCTCTTGTTCTAGTTTCGTCGCGAGTGAGAAATATCCTCCTTTGACGTACCAGACCCCTTCTTCTTGCTCACGGTATGGGATGAGACCGTAAAGCGACGGCGTCGCATACGGGTTACCGCCGATATAGAGCGTCTGCAGACTATAGGCGACGCGCAGACGCTCGTCTTTGAAGAATCGTTTCATGTTCTCATGTGCCGTCTCATACGCCTTCAGGCGCATGAGGAGGAGCAACAGCTTCGGTTCGAACAAATCCGACTTTGCTTTATAGCCACGGTCTAAGAACGACTCAAAGCCGATTTGATACTCGTCGCGCTTTTGGGTCATATACCCGCGGAAAGCATCCCCTTCCCCGAACATGTGCTCCACTTCTTCCGCTTGCCGCTCGATGTCGCGGTACTTGTAGAACGCCGTCCCGTCTTCATAACGGAGGCGATAGAGCGGGTCGATTTCGAGCAGCTCAACTTCCGTCTCGGGAAGACCCGCCTGTTTCAATTGCTGTTTCAGTTTCGACGGCAACAACACGATCGTCGGGCCTTCATCGACACGGGCGCCGTTGTCGAACTCGACATAGTTGAGACGTCCACCGACGCGCGCTTCCTTCTCATAAATCGTGACCTGCAACGATGGGTATTTATGCGTCAATAAGAGCGCCGCATACAAAGAGCCGATTCCGGCCCCGACGAATCCGATGTTCATTGGCCGACACCTGCCCGGTCGCGAAGCAAGTTCGTCGTGATGCGAGCCGATTCGAAGATGGTCGGCAGTCCGCTGCCCGGATGGGTGCCGCCGCCGACGAGCCAGACGTGGTCGAGTTCTTCAAACTGGTTGTGCGGACGGAAGTACATCATCTGTGACAAGTTATGGCCCAGATTGAACGTCGCCCCTTCATAGACGCCGAACGCCTCCCAGTCTTTCGGGGTAAGCGCTTGTTTCACTTCGATGTGGTCCCGGATGTCTTTATACGGGGAACGCGTCTCGAGCGCGTCGAGGACTCGTTCGGTCATCTTCGGCTCGAGCGTCTCCCACGGCAAATTCGATAAGTTGTTCGGTACCGGGACGAGCACGTAGAGTGAGGACTTGCCGGCTGGCGCGAGCGTCGGGTCGATCTTCGAGGCGTTTTGCACGTAGAACGAGAAGTCGTCGCTCAACTTCAAGTCTTTCGTCATCTCTTTGACGTTTTGCTCGTAATCGTCAGCGAAATGAATCGTATGGTGGCCGACGTCATACAAGCGGTCGAGCCCGAGATAGAGCATGAACGTTGAGCACGAGTAGCGTTTCTTCTGCAACTGCTCGGGGCTCCAACGCGATAACGTGCCGTTCGGGACGAGCGATGTCATCGCGTGGGCGAAGTCGGCCCCGATAATCACTTCATCAAACGAGTAGTGGACGTTGTTCGCGACGAGCCCGTTCACACTCTTCCCATCGAGCAACAACCGGTCGACCCCTTCACCGAGACGAATCGACCCGCCTTCTTCCTCGATGACGCGCGCCATCGCCGTACATAACTGGTTCACGCCGCCAATCGGATGATGGACGCCGTATGCGTGTTCCATATAGGACAAAATCGAGAATCCGCCCGGACATTCCCAAGCCGACATGCCGAGATATTTCGCTTGGAATGTGAACGCATATTTCAGCTCTTCGCTCGTGAAGTATTCCGATAACACGTCATAGAGCGATTTACCGATCGAGAGGAACGGCAACGCCTTCAAGACACGAAGCGACACGTAATCGGTCAAACTGTCGTGCGCCGTCTGAAGCACCGGCATCAGCTTCGACAGCTTGATCGCTTGCTCCGACATGAATCGCTCATACCCTTCCCCGTTGCCCGGGAACTGTGCCTCAATCGCTTCGAACATCTCGTCACGGTCCGTCGTCATCGACAAGACGCGACGGCCACGGTCGAAGTATAGATCGTACATCGGCTCGAGCCGTTTCATCTCGACGTAATCGTGCAAGTTCCGTCCCGTCTCTTCAAAAATCTCTTCTAGAATATATGGCATATTCAAAAAAGTCGGGCCACGATCGAACGCGAACTCCCCGACTTGTAGACGTGACGTCCGTCCACCTACGAACGGCTGTTTCTCGAACACGGTGACAGAAACGCCACGGCTCGCCAAAATCATGGCTGCGGCGAGCCCTCCTGGTCCGGCACCGATGACTGCAACTCTTTTTTCCGACACGTTGAACAACTCCCTATGTGAATAGTCTCTTATGCTTCTACTCCATTATAGAAACGAGTCGAGACAAGTTCAAATCTGAATCGGCTCGCCGTGTGTAGTCTATGTCAGTCGCCACGTTCGGCGATGACGATATACCAAGATCCTTCTGGGATGAACGGGATGAAGCGGACGTTCCCGAAGCCGCTTTGTTCCATTTGACGACGGAGGGCGCGAATCGTAGGAAGTGGATATAAATTATCGTGGAGCGTCATGAACGCGTTGAACGCCGAGGCGAAGCGTGCGCCGAGCGGGGTCTCCGCGAGCGGCGTGACGAGGACGGCGACGCCACGCTCATCTAGATTCTCGAGCATGCGTCCGAGTAGCTTCGTCCGTTCGTCCGGCGAGAAGTAATAGAGCATGTTGTTCATCATGACGGCATCGAACCGTTCATCATGGTCCCATTCCATGAAGTCGGCCACTTCGTAACGAATCTCACCCGTCTCATCTTTCTCCCGTGCCTCTTCGATGACGTCTTCCTCCAAATCGATCCCCGTCAATTTCCAGTCCGGCTCGAGGTCATGCAGTTTACGCAAATAGCCACCGTGGCCGCAACCGATGTCGAGCATCGTCTTGACGTCTGCCTGACGCAAGAGTTGCTGCACGATCGGGAAGGCGACCGTCTCGACGAGCGTCGACGTCTGGGCGACGACTTGGCCGTGCGTGGCCCCGTCGAACGTCTTCTGTTTCCCCGACTCTAAAAACTCCGGATAGGCGATGAGCGCCGGAATGTGAAGTTCCATCATCTCTTGCAACATGAAGCCGATACTACGCTCATCTTCATGCGATAATTGATACTTCAAGCTACGCGTTGGATAGTAGCGCCATCCTCGCTTTTTCAAGTGTCGAACGGCGACACCGACATCAAGCCAGCGCTCGAGCGCGAGTTTCGTCAGCGGCCGCTTCAATCGAAGCGTCATTTCCGCGTAGCTGGCCCCGCCTTGGAGCGCATCAAATAAACCGTACTTATAACCAATATAGCCATGCCATAACGGCAGGAACGACTCGGTTTGTTTCATCCATCTCCGCGCATGAAGCACGCGCGACCATTCATTCATCTGTTGATCCATCGTTTCACCTCATCATCGTTATCACTGATTTTTGTATTTTCCCCTAATAATTTGAGGACAAACAAAAAAATCCCACTTCAATGTGTGAAGTGGGATCCGGCTCAAATGAAGTTGCTGAAAAACGATTGGCCGTACGGAAGCGCGTAACCGATGAAGATTGTCACGAGCGACAAAACAGCGAAACCGCCAAGCATGGCGCTGGCCGGCTTTTGTTTCTTCATGCGGATGAGCGCCATCTCGCCGAAGATGAGCGTCAAGAGTCCGACCGTGATTTTCACGTGGTAGAACATCCCGCCGCTGTTCAATTGTAAGTACAAATAAAGTCCCGTCCCGAACGCGACGAGAAGCATGAGGCGAAACGCCATATGCGCGATTTTACCGCTCTTGTTCCCGTTCTTGTAGCCGACGTACGCGACGGCAAACAAGACGAGGAGTAAAATCCAGCTTGTCACGTGCGTATGCAGGAATGCAGTCAATGGCATTCATTTATCCCCCTTTTCATCATATACAATCCTTATTGTACACGAATAAACCTGTGACCGGTCAAGCGAGAGCAAAAAAAAGAGAGGGACACCCGGCTTTAATCTGTACCCCATGTAAAGGACATTAATAAAAAAACTTATGCTGCTTCAAGGAGATGATTCCTGTACTGTACGGGAGTCATCTTTTT
>NZ_JACSMC010000056.1:0-5146 GCF_018618435.1 Exiguobacterium sp. s150
ATCGAATACGAAAAAGAGAATCCGTACATCAAGACAAGAGCACAACGAGAAGCGCGACGGAATTTCATTTTCAAGTTGTATATGGACGCGAACGACGAATAAAAAAGTGGCACTTTTTGTGCCACTTTCGTGTTTTCACTGGCACATTTCGTGCCATTTTTGGACTTTTGGTGATATCACAGAAACCCCAGGCCCTGCCTGGGCTATCACGGAAAGTGATAGCAGTTTCCCCTTATGCTCTTTTTTCTTCTTTCTTCATCTTACAGATTTCATCCGAAGATCAAATTACTAAAAAAAAAAAATTACATAATTGGTTTTTTTAGATAAAAAATATTTATTAATGTTAAAATTAAAACAAAAAAGGATGTGTTTCTATGTTCAGAAAAACTATCGCTCTCTTGCTTTCTTTGTCCTTAGTATTAACTTTATTGCCGCAAAACAGAGTTAACGCTATGACTAGCTCTCCAATCTCATCAGAAGAAAATTATATAGATGAGTTAGGGAGAAAAAATAAAGTCATCACTTATATCGATCAAGAAATTGTAAAAGTCTCTATTTACATAAACGACGTTTTGGAACAAGAAAGCACAGTTGATTTAAAGACCGGAAACATAACAGGGTTTATGGACTATGGGGAAAAAGAAATTGACGAAAATGTAAGCGATACCATTTCGGTCGAAACTTCTTCCCCTAAAAGTTCTTTAGGTAATATTGAAATAACTCCTTTTGGTACTGGCTATTATTCGCAAGTAGCTTCGAAGGCTACAACCGCAGTAGGTTCGTGCAAAGCAACTACAGCTTATTTATTTGAAAAGACAGGAACAGTAACTAAAACAAGACATGTTTTAAAACTCACTTCTGGTCAAGCTATATCCGCAGTACTCGGCACAATCATTGCATCAATCGCATTGAAAACCCCTATGACCTCTACTATGCTGAGAGCTGCGTTAGTGGGGACTGGTGCCAGTGTAGTCGGATCGGTTATTCAATCTGGATTTGAAGGTAGTTACTATGCTTACACCACTACTAAAGACTATTATGCAACAATTAATAATACGAGATATTTTACAAATAAGATCACTAGCGAATATTTCGTACTGTATAATCAATACACAGGAAAATCTTCAACTGAACGTATTAGCCAAACTGTAACCGCTTATGGAAGCCCAACTTCTTATCAAGTTATGCTGAGCCAGGCAATCGCTACGTTTGGAAGAGGATGTTAATAGGGTCTAAAAAGGAGTAAGTAAGGATGAAAAAGTACTTGGTGCCAGTCTTATCAATCTTATGGATTTTGGCTTTAGTAAGTATTGATAGAACATTTTTCCTTGGAACATCAGCATTATTTTTACCAGTTTTTTTTGCGACATTTAACATATGGTACTTTTATCAAATCAAAACAAAACAGCAAAAAGTCGTATATGCTATTTTCGTGACGATATTAGTTGTTATAAGTTTTCTGTCGTTCCCTAAAGTAACAATTAACGAAGCAGAAACAATCATACAAAAAAATGAAGAAATCAAATCAGAAAACACCAGAACTATACCAGTAACTCAAGAGGGCATAAGCTTTTTCAAACCAACTCACTTTTATTTATTTGAAAATTCACAAGGCGAAAGTTTTGTAATGAACCCAGATACGGGAGAAGTAACAAAAAAAGAAGTTAAAGGGATTTAATCTGTTAGAAAAATCGTTCCAAATTCACGATAGAAAGATTGTGAATTTGGAACGATTTTGTCCGTTTTCTGGACTTTGGCTTGAGACCGTCATCAAGTTTGCGTGGAGTTTTTATTTCACGCAAAGAATTAAAAGATGATTACTTGTACGTCCCCACGTAGTTAGTTCCAACAGTTAAAGAGTTAGGCAAAACATAGCCTGTGAGTACCCCACCATTGATAGACGGTTTGTCTATGTACCCAACTAAAGTGCCTGTTGAATTCATATAAGCTTGGTAAATGAACTTCGAGCAATAGTTAGGTGAAATGCCTTGAAGATTGGCATTATACCAGTAACTTGTAACTTTACCGATATTGTTAGTTGCCCATATTCCAGCCTTAGAAGCCGTAGTTGAATTAGAATGACGATAAATTTTCACAACTCCACCATTTTGATTCAACCGATGGCTTGCTAACGATACTGCTCGACCTGCTACACCTGGCAGTACTTCTCGAACCACAAAATCCGGTCCAACAATAGCTGCGTGTCCAACAAATCTCGTTGCATCCCAACTTTTTTCTGAAATTAAGATATCCCCAACACGAACTACAATTGTAGAATTAGGATAGCGGACAGTGTCATTAGGACCAGTCACTGCAAATGTGCCGGCATCGCCACCTCCGGTTCCATCTTTCACTACAGGAAAGGAAATTACTGACCCTTCCTCAGAATAGGCATCAGTTGCCTCGTTCAAGTTTAAAGATGTTTCTCCCTCTGAACTCGTCTCGTTCGTCTCAGCTTTAGATATAGATGGATTCACTACTACAACAACGCTTAAAATTAATGTGATTACTAAAAAGAATATTAGTTTTTTCATTAAAGTTCCTCCTTTTTAAGCTATTATATACGTTAAGTTGACTCATTTACCTAAAAAAGGAAGGTGTTAATAATTTTGACTTTTTCAAGAAGATTTTTTTATTTAATTGTAATTATTTTTTTTGTGATAATCGGATCGTTTACTTACATTCATTTTGAAAAAGAAAGAAGAGAAGCATTTTTAATTTCTCAACTAGAGGAAAAGGTTACTTTAACAAAAGATTTGTACAACATTTCCTCATCTTCATACACGTATATGGGTTATCACTATGCTATAAGCTTTACTGATGAACCAAATGTCCAATATGATTTTTTCGTTAAATCAATATCTCATGATCAACATTCTATTGTGTATTATGGATACGATTCAGAAGAAGAGGCTCCCGGACCTAAAAGAGACTTACTGTTCAAAGAAGAAATAAATGGATTTTAAATTTAGAGTAGTCCGATTTGTTCTATCACAGGAATCAGGCTACTCTTTCCAATTCATTTTTTACGCACATAATCTCCCAACACTCTCTCGACCAACTCATAGAGTTTCATGTCGTTCTCCAGGGCGATCTGCTTCAACTGCTTATGTAACGACACATCCATATCCAAAGAGACCTTTTTCCGGACAATCTGTTCGGGTTTCATCTCAATCGCGAAATATTCGTCGTCCAATTGGGACTGTCCCGTGACCGGGTCGATCTTCAACGGCTCAGACGAGATTTTCTTCGGTTTCGGCGTACTGACACGACTCGATTGCACAAAATCGAGCACTTTCTTGTCCGCATTCGGATGGCTGCGGTCGATGTGCCACCGTTTAGTTCGTTGGTCGAACGTCGCACCAGCCGACTTCAACGCCTCGCGAAGCTTCTCCTTGCCCACCGGCGCATGTTCTTTCGCCAGATCGAGGAACTTCATGTCCTCATTCAACTTGGTCACCTCAAAGATCGTCAGTTCCATGCTCTTCATAGCCACACACCTTCCTTCCTAACTTTTAACTAACCTTCCCTCTTACCCTCTTGATTCTTCGCAATTGGGGCTAATCCCTTCTTGTTTTCCCTTCTGAATCGCCCTGGCATCCTGTCGGATGTCTCGGGCGATCCTCTCCAGGTCGTTCTTCTTGCTACTGAACGCACTTCGCTACGGCGTTTACGCCTTTGCTCGTTTGTCGGGGCACATGCGGAACACGTCGCCAGACTACGCTAGGCTCGTATTCCTCGTGCCACATACGAATTTACATCTTCTACTACTTCCTCGCTGATCTGTTTGCTCTTTGTTCTTTTCTTTTTAGAACTTGGAAAGAAAAAGACTTGAAACCAAAGAGCGCACCGGGCATACTCCGGTAGGGAAGATAGGAAACGGCTGGATGGGCAGACTAACCCCTTTGAAAAAGGATGCGGTTAAAATCTGCCCACCACGTTCTCCGTCTAGTGCAAGACGAGGTATCCGTATGTCTAGGCGTTCCAAGACTCCGGGGTGTCTCAACCCCGACATGTGACTCGCTGCGCTGCTATCGCGCACACAAGGCGTTTCCACGCCCTACCTTGCTGCCTTTCGGCGACTCGTCACATAACCCACTGCACGACGGCCAGAGCCGTCCTGCGTCGTGTCACAGCAATCATACAGCCGCCTACGAGGAACTCCCCCACCGTTTGTCGTGGGACTGCCTCCGGTCGTACCATATGACCCCGTCTGAACCTCTCAACGATCTTTACCATATCCCCGGAGGGACTTAGGCTATGTACAGGGCTTTCCGTCCTTCCCCTGCTAACGTCACACCACATGCTGGAACCGCATTGGTGACCGATCTACTTTGTTGCGTCGGCTAGATGGACCTACTCGTTTTAAGAGCGAGTGCAGAACTCTGATATGTAAAAAAACCAACACAAAAAGGACGTCGTTCGAATAGGGAGTTTCGTGAAACTCGCTACTGAACGACGCCCTTTTTTATACTAAAACCTTGAATGTTCCAGGTTTCCTTAGTATGATAGGTGCATCTAAGTTGAAGTCACGTCCTGTGTGCCTTCAACGATCAATAGCTAGTGTTCCACCACTCGCTATTCAAAAGCGTCACTTCGATGATCATCAACCCGTTTGGCGACAGGTTGATAGGAGAAGTGGCGTTTTTTGTTGTTCCGTCCATATTTTGTTACTGATTATTCTACCTCTACATAGATATGATGACAATAAAATATTTCTTCTTACTGCATCGTTTTTCTATTTCGCTTGTCACGGATCTTCATGTAAATTGCGTATATCAACCCTAGATAGGCCACCACGGTACCGAAATAAAATAGATAGTCGACCCAAGGCTCAGAGTACGGAAATCTAGTGAATTGATAACTCATAAGCGTAAAAAACACACTCATGAATAACATATGACCAACATCTCTAAAGTTCTTTTTAACCGTATCAATAATCAATTCATTCACCTCTTGTTTGAAGATTCTGATAATACAAATATAGCATAAAGAGATGTATTATTTTGCCTTTTCGTAAAACCTTTAGCTAAAGCCGTTGCTTTTTCCGACCGTGTGGGCGACCATAAAAATACTGCCTGACAAGTGTCAGTATGTAAATGGGCACTCCTTATCTTCGATATCTCGTGAAGGGACGAAAACAACA
>NZ_JACSMC010000057.1:0-5033 GCF_018618435.1 Exiguobacterium sp. s150
TCATCTGAAGGCTTGAGCAAAACAGAAATGGACTGCGCTCGCACAAGCACTTCAGAATCCCACTGCTTTAGCTGTGGGAGTGTCAAGAGCGAGAAGGTTCAAAATGGTCGAGGCCGAGGTTGAAATGATAAGATGGTTGTAGCGCTATCCATCAAGGGAGGAACCTTCATGCTCGCACCGATCGAACAATTGTCAGTCGAGAAACTGATTCAGAAGCAACGCCGTTTCTATAAGACACAAGCGACCAAGTCGCTCGCGTTTCGACTCAGTATGTTGACGTTTTTGAAAGAAGCCATCAAACATCACGAACCAGAAATCATCGAGGCGCTCCAGACAGATTTGAACAAGTCTGAACTCGATGCGTTCACGACCGAGATCGGCTTCATCTATGATGAAATCAATCGAACGACACGTGAATTGAAGCGCTGGATGCGTCCGAAACGCGTGAGCGGAGCGGCAATCCATCTCGGGACGAAAAGTGAGATTATGTATGAACCGTACGGGACGGTCCTCATCATCGCCCCTTGGAATTATCCGTTCCAACTCGCGATCGCCCCACTCATTGGAGCCATCGCAGCCGGGAATACGGCCGTCGTCAAACCGTCCGAACTCACGCCGAACGTGGCGCGCATGATCACGACCGTGCTCGAACGTGCGTTCACTGACCGTTATGTCGTCAGTGTCGAAGGGGATAAAGACGTCGCTTCGGCGCTCCTCGCCGAGAAGTGGGACCACATCTTCTTCACCGGTTCGACTGCGGTCGGGAAAGTCGTCATGGATGCGGCGGCGAAACATTTGACGCCAGTCACGCTTGAACTCGGTGGCAAATCGCCCGCCATCGTGCATGAGGATGCGGTCATTGATATCGCGGCGAAACGAATCGCCTGGGGCAAATGGATGAACGCCGGTCAGACATGTGTCGCACCGGACTACGTCCTCGTCCACGAATCGCGGCGAGACGAATTTTTAGAGGCGATTAAGCGCGAGGCGTTCGCGATGTTCGGCAACGGCGTCGGGACGAAACGATTCACGCGCATCGTCAATACGAGCCACTTCGACCGGATTAGCCGTTATCTAGAGGAAGGCGACATTTACTTTGGCGGGGAGACCGATCGTGACTTGTTGAAGATTGCCCCGACCGTCATGACGGACATCGAGCCGGATGCGAACGTCATGAAAGACGAGATTTTCGGTCCAATCTTGCCGGTCTTGACGTATCGTGATTTGGATGAGGCGATTGAATTCGTGGACGCGCGTCCGCACCCACTCGCCCTCTATTTGTTCACCGAATCGAAAGCGGTCGAACAGAAGACGTTCAAACACCTGGCCTTCGGCGGAGGGTGTGTCAACGACGTCCTCATGCATTTGACGAACCCGAACTTACCGTTTGGCGGAGTCGGGGACAGCGGCATCGGCTCATATCACGGACGTTACAGCTTCGAGACGTTCAGTCATGCGAAGTCGATTTTACGAAACACGACGAAGTTCGATTTACCGCTTCGTTATCCGAACTTTAAGTCGGCCGAGAAATTGATTCGTCTCGTCTACCGTTGAATTTGTTAGACTGTGGCCTTTATGGCTACAGTCTTTTTTGTGCATAAAAACGAAGATTGTTTGAAATGTCACATACTTTTGTGATGAAACCGCCCGTTCTCCTGTATAATAAACCCATACCATGAACGTACGAGACATTCATAACGAATGATGAAGGGAGCAGGGCATGATGTCTACGAAATGTGGAACGACGCAACCGAATAGTTTCATCTTCTCGAGCGAGACGAAACAGTTGTTGCTCGAGATGATGGCGACGCATACCTATCCGAAGGCGAGTATCGTCTGTTGGGAAGGCGAGAAGTGTGACAAATTCTTTTATATAAAAAGTGGAGCGGTCAAGTTTACAAAAATCACGAAAAAAGGGAATCCGCTCGTCATGTTTTTATTTGGATCAGGTGACTTTTTCGGTGAGTTCGACATCGTGGAATCGTACCCGAGCTCATACAGTATCGAAACGACAGAAGAGAGTGTCATTGGTACCATCTCGAAGCAAGAGCTCGAGACGCTCATGCAACAGGATATCCGGTTCGCAGGGGAAATCATTCGCTGGACGTCGATGATGCGCAAGCACTCCGAGATGAAAGTGCGCGACTTGCTTCTTTACGGGAAACCCGGAGCGCTCGCCTCGACGTTGCTCCGCATGGCGGCGATGCATGGGGTGGAAGAAGACGGGACCGTCGTCATCCCGAGACATCCGTCGGACGGGGAGCTCGGTCAACTGATCGGTGCACCGCGTGAGACGGTCAATCGTCTCATGAGCCAGTGGCGTAAGGACGGGATCTTGACGACGTCGTCCAACGCAATTGCAATCCATGATTTCGATTTCTTAAAAGAACTCTGTCATTGCGAAGGGTGTCCGGCTGGGATTTGCCGGTTATAACGATTCAACAGCCGTCTCCTCGTGAGACGGTTTTTATTTTTGTATTTGTGAATTTTGTGTGTGAAAACTACGCAAAAATGATGTGATTGTCACTTTTCGAGTGATAAAAGTCACATATTAACGGTAACTCGATTTCATACAATGAAAGTGGAAATCATAACGGAAAGGGGTCCTTCACTTGGATAAGAACGGTGGGAAAGAACCAGACTTGAGAGGCACGTTCACATCGGTCATGATCGTCGCTGGCGTCATCATCGTCATGTGGTCGTCGGTCTTTTATTTATTCCTCACACGATAACGCAGAAAGGAGTGACGTACGTTGCACATTCATAAACTTGAAAAATATTGGTTAGGTTTCGGCATCATTTTATTGGGCGTCTTTTTGACCGTCCTTGGCATATCCGCATTTGCATCCGGCAACCAGCCGGCTTCTGACGCCGACTTGATCGACCCGGCCACCGTCCATCAGACGGCGCCGTTCGATAACCCGGGGTTACACAAAATCGGGGACAACGAATACGAGCTCGTCATGGTCGCCCAAGCGTTCACCTTCACACCGGGCAACGTCGAGATTCCGAAAGGGGCGAAAGTGACGTTCCTCGTCACGTCACCTGACGTCGTCCACGGCTTTCAGCTCGTCGGGACACCGGTCAACATGATGGTCGTACCGGGTCATATCAACTCGCTCACGTATACGTTTAAAGAAGCCGGAGAATTTCTAATCCTCTGTAACGAGTATTGCGGGACAGGCCATCACATGATGGCGACAAAAATAAAGGTGGTGGATTAACGTGAACGATGTCGCTTCAAAATTGAAACAATGGGAAATGGAGCGGGGCGTGCCTGTACCGAGTATCGGTGTCAAAGAAGCGCGCCTCGCCTATGCCCACGTCGTCATCTCGGTCCTTGCCGTCTTGATCGGTGGCTTGGCGGGACTCATGCAGACATTGATTCGGACCGGTGTCATTCCGGAAGTCTTCGGCTATTATCAACTGTTGACCGCACATGGCATCATGCTCGGCCTCGTCTTCACAACGATGTTCATCATCGGCCTTCTTTACGCGCTTCTCGCTAAGTCGTTCGGGCGATTCGAAGCATTCCCGACACGCCTCGCCTGGCTCGGTTTTTGGATGATTATCGCCGGTGCGGTGCTCGTCACGATTATGGTGCTCGCGAATAAGGCGACGGTGCTCTATACGTTTTACGCGCCGCTCATGGCCGATCCGGTGTTTTATATCGGTCTCGTCTTGTTCGTCGTCGGGACGTGGCTTTCGGCGTTCGCGATGTTCCGGATGTACTCGGACTACAAGCGGGAGAACCCGGGGATTCACCCGCCACTTCCGGCGTTCATGAGTATCATGACGATGCTCCTCTGGGTCATCGCCACGCTCGGTGTCGCCGGGACGATTTTGTTCCAGCTGCTGCCGCTTTCGCTCGGATGGAAAGACACGGTCGGAATCGAGTTGTCGCGGACGCTGTTCTGGTACTTCGGTCACCCGCTCGTCTATTTCTGGCTCATGCCGGCTTATATCGTCTGGTATACGGTCGTGCCAAAAGTCATCGGGGGAAAAATCTTCTCGGATGCTCTCGCTCGGATGGCGTTCCTGTTATTCTTGTTGTTCTCGTTCCCGGTCGGTTTTCACCATCAGTTGACAGAACCTGGCATCGATCCGTTCTGGAAGTTCGTCCAAGTCATCTTGACGTTCCTCGTTGTCATCCCGTCGTTTATGACGGCGTTCTCGCTGTTTGCGACGTTTGAACTTCGAGGGCGCGCCCTCGGTGCCCGCGGACTGTTCGGTTGGGTGAAGAAGATGCCGTACAGTGACGTCCGCTTCCTCGCGCCGTTCGTCGGGATGTTGTTCTTCATTCCGGCCGGTGCGGGCGGGATCATCAACGCGTCACACCAATTGAACGCGATGGTGCACAACACGCTTTGGGTCACCGGTCACTTCCATATCACAGTCGGAACGGCTGTCGCCTTGACGTTCTTCGGGACGGCGTATTGGCTCGTCCCGGTCCTTCGCGGCCGCACGCTCACGAAGGCGATGAATCGCCTCGGGCTGCTGCAAACGGCTACGTGGGCGTTCGGGATGTCGATCATGTCATACGCGATGCACATCTCGGGACTCCAAGGCAACCCGCGACGGACCGGTCCGGCGACTTACTTTTCGGACGCGCTCACTCGGGAATGGATCCCGTACCATATCGCCATGGCGATCGGGGGGACAATCCTCTTAATTTCTGTTCTCATCTTCGTCTACTCGATGTTCAACTTGTCGTTCCTCGCCCCGAAAGGAGAGGAAGAATTCCCGCTCGCGGAGACCGAAGAAGCCGCGATGGAGACACCTCGCTTCTTCGAGAACTGGAAACTGTGGATCACCGTCACGTTCGTTTTAATCGCGTTCGCGTACACGATCCCGATTTGGCACTTGATTGAAAGTGCACCTCCGGGAGCGCGCGGGTGGGTGCTCTGGTAAACTGAAGTCAGCCCAAGCGGCTGACTTTTTTCGGTGAACTACTCACCACTTATTTGCTTCGCAAATTGAAGTGGGAGCTTCTTGGGAAGATCGTACTTTTACTAGCTACGATTATTGACCAA
>NZ_JACSMC010000058.1:0-4961 GCF_018618435.1 Exiguobacterium sp. s150
GGCTCAGTATCCGCATTTGGTGGCTCAGTCGTCCGCATTCGGTGGCTCACAAGTCCGCACTAGTGGCTCTCTGTATCCGCAATACTCAAGGGTAGAGGAATAGAAAGACTCATAAAGAATAAGTGATGAAGAGAGTACTTTGATCGTGGGGTGAGCAAGTGGAATTGAACGAGGCAATCATCGAGCGAATGAAGGAGCTCGCAGCGGAGCATGGTATGACAATCCATCAAGTCATTCAAAAAGGTGGACTGAATCAAGCAACGATCTCCGAACTAATGAGCGGACGAACCAAGCATCCTAAAGTGAGCACGATTCAAAAATTTTGTAGTGGTTTAAATATTTCATTAACCGATTTTTTTGACAGTAACAAATTCGATTGATTTGAATATGTTCTTGTGAGATATATGGTTTAAAAATTGTTAAATTCATTTAAAAAAGGGCTTTAAGAATCTTAACAAACAGATTCTTGAAGCCCTATAATTTTTAATTTTAAATAGATACATAATCCATCTTCGGTCTTTATTTATGAATTAAACTAAATCCCAACGCTTTAAGTCTTCCAAATACCATCGATAAGATAGTTTATACTCATCGTCTGTTAAATTTCTAGCTTCTACAACTAATTTCTTAACACCCTCATCTACAAATTGTATTCCGCTTGCTAATGCAGATATATAAGACCCAATCTCTTCAGATTGATTTCTTACTAAGAATCCAGTGATGTGCTTATCGTCAAGACTTTCTAAAATTATATCAACTCGACGGCCTTCCATTTCATCAAGAATTAACTGATTGTATGCCGCTTCTTTCTCGCTTTTATACTTATATTTCCGGTTTCTTCTTTGATTATCTTTTAGTTCCCACTGAAACTCTTTTTTCTCTTTTGAGGTAAAGACTTTATTTAGAATCTTCACATCATCAATTTTTAAACAACAAAAGATTTTATCATATTGAAGTTGATCATCATTTATTAAATCCATAATTACTTCTTTGTCAATTTCCTCAGCCTTATATCGTTTTATTAATCTTTCCACAACGATTTCCTTGCTAAGGACAAGTTGATGTTTTCGATTTTGAAATTTATTGTGAAGTATTTCGTAATTCATCGTTTAATCCTCCTAAATCAGACGGGACTACCATAAAATGCATGACACTTAGGTGTCCGTTTATATGGATGCCAATGGTAATGTTAGATTAGCACCATCTCGTTTTACGCCACGTAGTTTAGCGCCAGTTAAATCAGCACCACGCAGGTCAGCTTCACGCAGGTTAGCTTCACGTAGGTCAGCGTCTCGTAAGTCAGCGTCTCGTAAGTCAGCGTACTGTAAGTCGGCGTATCGTAAATAAGCGTCAGTTAGGTTAGTTGCACGTAAATCAGCGTCTCGTAAGTCAGTGTTAGTTAAGTTGGCATGACTTAGATTGGCTTCATATAGGTTCGCGCCTCTCAGATGTGAACGTTCTAAGTCAGCGTGAGTTAGGTTAACGCCACATAGCTGAGCATAACTTAGATCAGCCTCACTTAGAGTAGCGCGAAAGAGATAAGCGCCTTTTAAATCAGCATGACGTAGGTTAGCGCCACCTAGTTTAACGCCACCTAGTCTAGCTTCGATTAGGTCAGCTTCACTTAAATCAGCGCCAGTTAGATCAGCGTTAGTTAGGTTAGTGTTACTCAAATTGCTACCACTTAAATTAGCGTCAAGTATGTAAGCGTCAGTTAAGGTAGCGTGACTTAAATTACTGCACTTTAAATAAGTGCCATCTAGTTTTGCGTCAGCTAGGTTAGCTTTACTTAAGTTAGCGCCACTTAGATCAGTACCATCGAGGCAAGCGAGACTTAAGTCAACACCACTCAAATCAGCGTCAGTTAAGTTAGTTTCATATAGGTTAGAGTCACTTAGGTCAGCGCCACATAGTTTAGCACCAACCATTTCTGCGTGACTTAGGTCAGCACGAAAGAGATAAGCTTCACTTAGGTCAGCGCGAAAAAGGTAAGTTTCAATTAGTTTAGCGTCAGTTAAATCCACGTCAACTAATTTAGCGTCAGTTAGGTTAGCCTCACTCAGGTCAGCGCCCACTAGGGTAGCTTCACTTAGGTCAGCACCACGTAATTTAGCGCGAACTAGGTTAGCTTTACTTAAGTCAGCACCACGTAATTTAGTGTAAAATAAGTAAGCTTTTTTTAAGTAAGCGCCACTTAGTTTAGCGTCAGTTAAATCGGCACAAAAGAAGTAAGCACACTGCCCCTCGTCTTCGTCATCATGCCATTTTTTATGGTTGGTTAGGATGTCGCTAAGTTGTTTTGGGGTATAGGTATTCATTTTGTTCCCTCCTATAATTTCATAATTCCGAACGTTTATAATGACGCCAACTATATCTTGGACGATCAGATGATTTCACGACTGAATGGCTGACGTGAGCGTGGGTAAGTAGGATAATCTCTGCATCAACAAAGTATTTCTGGTGTCCGAGTACAACAAAGAGCACAAGCAGTGCAAAATTCATCCTTCTAAATTTAAAAGTAAGTATCCTTGGTTAAAGTGTAATGAATCTACTTTATTATGTGTTATTAATTTTCCAAATTAAAAAAACGCTTAAGTCTAACTTCTACATCGACTCAAGCGCCTTTCATTAATGATTTATTTAGACTTTAAATATCTTTTCAATTCATGATAAAAGTTTTCTCGTGTTCCAGCTAAGATAACGACAATCAATTCCCCGTCATCCCCCACTTCAATGCTGTAGGCAATCTCATAGACGGTCCCCTTATGCCTGAAATCATAACCCCTGATGCCGGCCAGATCTCCTGTCTTAAACTCGCCAATTTCAGGGTTACTTACAATCTTTTGAAGATTTATTTTATACAGCTCACTAAGTTGTTTATCTTTCTTTTTTAGCTTCTCAAAATATTTTTTGGCTGCTGGATGAAATAAAATCGGTACTTTGTCATTCAATTCAAATCAGTCCTCATCGTCATCTCCGAATAAATCATCTATTGATGTAGGCTTAGTGCTTGTTGCTTCCTTGATCATTTGTGAAATAGCCGGACGAATCATATTTTTACGGCGTTGAAATTCTTTCAAAATGTCGTTCCCTGTGAAGCCCTCTTGAATAACATCTGCTAATATTTCTTCTGAGAAATCATCCGTATGTGTTCTTACTGGTTTGATATTAATAACTCCGTCATTCAGTTCCATAATAATCTCTTTTTCAATACCGATCGCATCAAAGAATTCTTTTGGAATGGCGATTTGTCTTTTGCTGGAGACGGCAACCTTTTTCGTTTTCGTTGCTAACATGGTTTATCTCTCCTTTTTTCACTTTACCATTTTAATTTGTGTAATTTATTTTCGCTCGGCTTTTTCATTTGTTTGTTTTTTGTTCGCTGATTGTTTTGTTTTTTTAATTTACATACGGTAAGAATTCTTACTTTTTACTTACACTAACTATATATCACTATCTGAATTAATTCAATCTTTAACGTGAAATAATATCAATCCATTTGTATACATGTATACAAATGGAGAAAAGTTTGATACGTTAAAGTTACAAATAAAAAAGGAGGCACTAAAATGACCAATCAGCTTGATCTCTCACAGCAGGAAGCAATTGTTGTGACATTTGGAAACTTCAAAGGCGGCACGGGAAAGACAACGAATAGCACGATGCTCGCTTACGCATTGGCCAAAAAAGGCTATCGTGTGTTGCTCTGTGACCAGGACCCACAAGCAAATGCGACTACCTTGTTCTTGAAGACGAAGGCTGCACGAGAAGATGATTACATTACCTTCGAGAAAACATTGATGGCCGCAATGCAAGAAGGCGATTTAAGTAGCATCGTCACAGAAGTTACGGACAATCTGTTCCTACTACCTTCATTCAGTGATTTCGCGCAGTACCCGAAGTTTCTTGAGAAAAAGTTTGAGAAAGAAGTGGACCGTGTGACGTACCTTTCTACTCTTCTCGAACCTTTAAAGAGCGAGTTCGATTTCATTTTTGTGGACGTCCCTCCCACTATCTCCATCTATACGGACTCAGCACTTTATGCCTCTGATTTCGTAGTCGTCGTACTTCAGACACAGGAACGAAGCTTACAGGGCGCCGAGGTATTCACACAGTACCTGCAGACATTGCTGGATGACTATCATGCTGATTTTGACATTCTTGGAATCCTACCGGTTCTTCTTAAAAATGGTGCAGCAGTAGACATGGCAACGCTTGAAAATGCCAAGAATGTATTCGGATCGCATAATCTTTTTGAAGGCGTGATCAAGAACATGGAGCGTTTGAAGCGCTATGACATTACTGGAATCGTCGAGGAAGATATGCACGACAAACGTGTCATGGAGACATATGCAAAAGTTGCAGAGGAGTTCTTACAGCGTCTCGAAGCAGAAATGAATTACGTGGAACAGGGGTGAATAATATGTCAGATTTGATTCAAAAACCAGCGAAAAAGCGGTTGCTGGACCGTAAGGGTGCAGCGGCGCCGCAACAAACATATAAAGCTGAAGTATCTGAAGACAAAACAGTGGAATCGAAAGCTACTGTTCAGAAAGAAACTTCAAACAAACGATCAGCTAAGAACTCCGTCAATATGGGTTCAAGCACTGTTCGTGTATCGAACCTCACAAAAAACAAATTGTCAGCGTTAGTGACGATGGGCAAAGCGGATTCGGCAGATGCAATTATTTCTACGATGATTGACGAGTATCTGGAGCTATTCTCTTCCAATGAGAGAAAAGAATATGAGCTGATTCGAGACGTTTTGATGATGAAGCATAGTAAATAAAAAAGGCAGTCCATAATGAACTGAGCCTTAGATATTGATGAACGAGGCTGGGACATAACTAGCCGGCTTTAGAGCTTTTTAAGAAAAAGAGGGGTCCGGTCACCGATTTTCGGTGGCCGGACCCCTTCTTTGCACTTCCCCCGATGCCTTTGGCGATGAACTTCCGTAGGTT
>NZ_JACSMC010000059.1:0-4298 GCF_018618435.1 Exiguobacterium sp. s150
GCTCAGTATCCGCATTTGGTGGCTCAGTCGTCCGCATTCGGTGGCTCACAAGTCCGCACTAGCGGCTCTCTGTATCCGCAATACTCAGCTCAACATTCGGTATTTGTAATAGCATATCCAATGCATCAGGATTGGTGAGGTACAGATAGTCTCCTACCAAGATTCTGATTTGAGCGCCACGTTCACTCGCTTTTCTTAAAGAAGCCGATAATTCCTTCACTCCCGACACTTGAGCAAACGCGACGACCATATAAATTTCAGTCGCCGCGTCTATGTGTTCTTGTAAAGGGATGCCAAGATTGCTCGTATGGAGTCGTAAATCACTCATGATCGAGGACCTCTTCTAAAAATAGACCCTTTTCAAAACCGCCACGTATTTTGCGTTTCTCTTTACGTATGCGGTTCAATTCATCGAAGTCTGCCCCATGCATATTTCCGAGTGTATAGACCAACTCCAAAATATCAGCTAACTCTTCAAGAGACTCTTCATCAATGTTCGTTTCTTCATACTCTTTGATTTCTTCGTATAGTTTCAATCGTGCTTGTTCGAAGTGTTCGGCTTGAGTAAGTTGCTTCACAATCGGGATTTTTCCTGATTCGTGAATGATTTCAGGAATGCGGTCGCGGATTAGTTTATTGTATTTGGGCATTGAATTTTCTCCTTTCATTATTTCAGAGAACTAACTTCTCAAGGAGAGAAGGTAAATAAACTCCCCGAAAACCTTTCTAAAACATTTATTCCTAAAAAAATATATACACTAGAGAGCTTGCCTCACAAATTTTCATAGAGAATTTGTGAGTTCTATACCTTCACTATTTATACTGATAATCTAAATAAAACATAATTTACTTATATATCGTTCACCATAGGCATTTAATTGGGCGACAGATTGTCAAATTAAGCACAAAACTTCCTCGGCCGTTCGTTGGCGTCCTTGTTGCCATAAGCATAATGCTAGGTGAAATACATCTTTACGCTGAGTATCTTCCGTACGCGCTCGTGACCGCTAAACTCCTTGCCCGGTCCGTCGAGGCCGCGGTGTGGTCCACTATTGTCAACGAAAGAAAAAATTGGCTGTTCCGCTCGAGGAACGTCGCTAAGCACGTCTTCGATTTCTTTCGAGACGGTCATGGGCTGTCGCACAAGTCGTCTTGCGATGGATCGGATGGACAACTACGAGCTCCAGATAGGTCTCTATTTTCAAGCGTTCCGTTGTCGTAAGATGGGTTATTTCCTCCGGCTGAATGTGTGTTGTGGCGATTTTCATTATACACGAGGACGGCGTCATGGGTTTTCCCATCAAACTAAATCCCAATAATTTGCTCGATCTTCACTTCCGTGAAAATTTTATTTTGATTTACCACATAAACATGTACCGAGCCATTTAATTCTTGGTAATCGTTTAATTCCAATTGTTGTGAAAGCAACTCTATAGACGGGGTCAATAAAATAAATCGTGTATTACCCTCTGCTTCTTCACTCGTGAAATCGACTAAGCCAAACGCATTCTTAACACGGATGTTTAGTCGACCGTTTTGATATTCATACTCTTTTACAGCTTCTATGAAATCTTTTGGAATAACACGTGCTGTATTTTCAATTGGTTGTACATTCAGTTGTGTAATCGACTTAATGGATTGTAACTGGATACTTCTTTCTCTTTCAATATTTTCCAAACGCTCTTTACTACGTTCCTCTAAGTCTTCAATTTGAGTATAGGTTTGGTTAATTAGCGCACTGTTTTTATTATTTAAGTTATCACTTAAATAATTCGTTAACCTTTCCTGCAGTGTTTGCATTTGTTCATCAAATGAACGTCGTAAATAAGTACTCTTTCGATTTAAATAATCATCACGTTTCATTTGAACAGATTGAAGTATCTTTTTTGCTTGAAGAATCGATTCTTTTTTAAATGATTTATCATCTGTACCTACTGTATTGATTACTTCAAATTGCTTTTGAAATAGAAAATAGGGATCTACTTGAATAAACTCCCCAGTTTCCCTTTTAGCTAATAACATTAACTCTTGTTCTAATTCTCGTCCTGTACCATCAACTACACTAATACGGCTAATTTCTAATGTTAATGGTTCACTAACATGTGTTTTTACTGTACAAATTGGTAAAGCGACTTGTTGTAACTCTTGACTCGCTAATTCCATCGTTAATTTTTTTAATGGATGATCATTTTGTAATATAAATAACTCTTCTGTTTGTTTATCTGGTCTTAATGTAAACCGTAATGATTCATCAGTCCTTAAAGGATATTTTCGCTTCTTAATTAGTTCACGAATATTTTTTGGGAAACGATCAATTCGAACTGTATTACCATCATTTGAGATATTTACTTTAATTCGTGTTTCTTCAAACTGTCTTACTGCAAACTCACCATAGACCCGCGGCGGCATACTACTAATTGAAATTTCTTGATATGCACGTCTTGCACCCGGTAAATCAAAACTGGAATCATCTAAGCGTTCTTGTTTTGCTAATTCTAATAATCGTTCATGCTCCTCAGATAATGTTCTTTCCATTTGTGCAATTAGCTCATCTAAATTTTCACGACCACTAATCGCTTCCTCCATTAAGTGAGATAAATCGATATTGTTTTCCTCTAGTACTTCACCAATAAAATCATAAACCTGATCTTGCCCCAAATCTGTGCGCATTTGTTCCATCTTGTCAAGTAGACGTATCAATACATCTCCTTCACGTGTATTCTTTGCAACAAGATTAAAGACGAATACTTCATTCTTTTGTCCAATACGATGAATACGTCCCATACGCTGTTCTAAACGATTGGGATTCCACGGAATATCATAGTTAATCATTTGATTACAGAATTGAAGGTTGATAGATTCTCCCCCGGCATCTGTAGCAAGCATAATTTGTACATCATTTCGGAACCGCTCCACTTGTTCACGACGTTGATCCATCGAAAAGTTTCCAACGATTTTTGTCACTTCATGGACATGCTGCAGGAGCTTTTGTTCAAGGTAATATAAAGTATCTTTGGATTCCGTAAAGATAAGGATTTTTTCTTCTTTGGAAAGCAACCCATCCGGACCGAATAATGTGTTTTCAAGCTCTAAATATTTACGTTCAATATCTTGTTTTACGAGCATCTCTGCTTTACGAACTAAACCATCTAGAATCTCTATTTCTAACTTTAGTTCCTCTATATCTATAACATCCGTTTCCCCTTCAACTAAAGTCTCAATTTCTTCCTGTTCGTCTATTGAAAGCTCATCGTATTCAAATGACTCAATGGATTTATTGGCCGTTAACTCAGACGCTAATAATTCTTCTAACTTTTCTTTACGTCGTTTTAGGGATAAATAAATAGCATCTAAAGACGAACTTAGACGACGTTGTAAAATCATCATTGCAAAGGCTACGTTTGGTTTATTATTTTGTTTTGCTCGATTAAAATGCTCGCGTGCATAAGCGGTTACATCTTCATAAAGCTCTCGTTCACCGTAACTTAAATCAAATGTAATTGTCGTTGTCGTTCTTTTCGGGAATAACGGAGTACCATCAAAATTTTTCATTGTCTCCTTTAAACGACGAATAACAAAAGGATTACTCTTTTCATATATAGAATCACCTGTATTTAAACGTGAAAAAATATCATGGTCTACCAAACTCATTAAATGCCGGAAATTTTCTTTGTCTCCTTTATGCGGTGTAGCCGTTAATAATAAGCAATGCTCTGTATGACGAAGTAAACTCTCACCAAGCTGGTAAATTTTCGTACGATTCACTTTACGTTTCTTAACGCCATGTGTATAGGCAGCCATTTTATGAGCTTCATCGACGATGACTAAATCAAACTGCGCTTTTAAAATATACGCTTTAATTTCTTCCCGTGAAGCCCAATAAATTGATGCAATTATTTTGTCATGTGATTCAAATGGATTTACTTCACTTGAGCTATTTAATAAACTTCTATTTACAATGGTAAACTCTTCTCCAAACTTATCTTTTAGCTCTTCCTGCCATTGTTTCAATACTAGCGGAGGAACTAAAATTAAAATTCGTTCTGCTGCTTGTCTTGCAATTAACTCACGTATTAACATACCTGACATTATCGTTTTCCCTGCGCCCGGATCATCCGCTAATAAATATCGTACTTGAGGTGACTGCAACATGCGACTATACACTGCTTCAATTTGGTGTGGGAGAGGAATAATCTTTTTGTTTCCTCGCGCTGAGTATTGCGGATACAGAGAGCCGCTAGTGCGGACTTGTGAGCCACCGAATGCGGACGACTGAGCCACCAAATGCGGATACTGAG
>NZ_JACSMC010000060.1:0-3683 GCF_018618435.1 Exiguobacterium sp. s150
ATCGAATACGAAAAAGAGAATCCGTACATCAAGACAAGAGCACAACGAGAAGCGCGACGGAATTTCATTTTCAAGTTGTATATGGACGCAAATGACGAATAAAAAAAGTGGCACATTTCGTGCCACTTTCGTGTTTTTGCCGGCACATTTCGTGCCATTTTTGGGGTTTTGATGATATCACGGAAACCCCAGGCTCTGCCTGGGCTATCACGGAAAGTGATAGCAGTTTCCCCTTATGCTCTTTGGACGGGGAAATATCGGTTTTCGTTCTTCCGCATCTGAGCTTCAATCCAAATATCTAATTTTTTGATTGTGCCAAGAAATCGAAGTTGCACCATTATGTGAAGATGCTTGATACAAACGAATATCTCCTTGAGGAGAAGTTTTAACAAATGTAACTGAGCCGTCATCTTTTGGATAAGGTCTAACTTGAGACCCTGGAGCCAATTTGTTAAACTCACGGCTAGCTTGTGCCGTAGTAGCGTTTTTAACATAATTTTGAGTTCCGGACGAAGTAACGTTAGTCAATCTAGCCCCACTTAAAACACTCCCCCACCCAGACGGCGGCAATTTACCGCCACCACATAAAGGATCAACGGTCAGATTTTCATATTCTGCATTCTCTTGTATTGGTTCCACAAAATCTGAATCAGATGAACCCTGCATCCAATTCGCTGAAATGTTCATTTCTTCTAAAGACCAAACGCGATCGCAAGCAGCATCTACCGTTTTACCCAACGGCAAAAGTAAAAAAATTAATGCTAACGACAAAGAAATTGAAATAAATTTTTTCAACGAAAACCCTCCTTTTTTATGTACAATAATACAAAAGCTATCTGAATACATCGAATTATTTGAAATTAATGGGAGGGGTTTTCTTGGTTAATTTTGATTTGGACGTACTTCTTACTACAGAGGAATACATATTGGAATTAGACAAATTTCAGTTGGAAAGAAATAATCACTTCGCCATAAATATGTACTTCCACGCGGCGACGGATGCCACTAAAATCTTAATTGACGATGAATCAAGAAAATATTTCTTAGTGCAATTCGACAAATACGCAATGTTTTTAGGAACTTTAGAAGAACACGGGATTCATGAAAATGACTTGAAGAACCAAAGGCCGATAGTAAAACTATCAGATTCAAAATTACTTTCTTTCGCCAAAGAAAATATGCAAACTCAAGTTGCAAATACCGATCGAGGTCCAATTTCTCATTTTGTGATTCGGACGTTTGATCAAGAATTTCATGTTCTATCTCATAGTGACCCTATTGTTATTGACATGGGCAAAAAATAAAAGACCTTATGTAAGGTCTTTTATTTTTTGCCCATTTTTTAATAAAAAACTTTGTGAAAACGGTCGTTTTTCGCCTTGTTTTTATACTTTGGCTTGAGAGCGTCGCCAAGTTTGCGTGGAGTTTTTATTTCACGCAAACTTGACGTTTTTTCGCCCTTTTTAGAGATTTCTCGAGTCGGACACCTTCCGGTACAGTTCGATCACCTGGGGGTTCTCTTTCTCCCACGTCGTGTTCTTCAGCATCGGGATTTTAAATACCCCTTCCATCTGCGTCATCAGTTCACCCAGACGGATTTCACGCTGGTGGATCGACGGATTTTGCATGATTTCCTCGTACCTTTTCTCAAATACATTGATTGTCAGAATCATTTTCTCACTTCCATTCCTTGTTTTTTCAATCAACTGCAGCATGCTGCAGCTTTGTTCAAGTCTTTCTCCTCGATATAGATCATGTCGTCTTCGACCTTAAAATCGATTCCATTCTTCTTCAGCCGTTCTTCCTGGGACGTACTATATTCTCCCCACTCAACAAGTTTTTGTTCACTTTCATTCGTAGAACAGCCTTGTAAAAGCAAGACTGCCGACAAGAAAACGACGAATATCTGCTTCATCAATAAATCTCCTTTCGGTCGAGTCACGTTTTTTTACGTACGTAATCTCGAAGTACTCCCTCGACCAACTCGTAGAGTTTCATATCATTCTCCAGGGCGATCTGCTTCAACTGCTTATGTAACGCCACATCCATGTCCAACGAGACTTTTTTACGATTGATCCGTTCCGGTTTAGTCTCGATCGCGAAATAGTCGTCGTCCAGACGGGACTGCCCCGTGACCGGGTCGATCTTCAACGGATCCGTGGCGACACGCTTCGCCTTCGTCACACTGGAACGGCTCGTCTGCACGAAATCGAGCACCTTCTTGTCCGCATTCGGATGGCTGCGGTCGATGTGCCAGCGCTTCGTCCGTTGGTCGAACGTCGCCCCGGCCGACTTCAGCGCCTCTCGTAGCTTCTCCTTGCCCACTGGTGCATGTTGCTTCGCCAGGTCCAGGAACTTCATACGCTCGTTCAGTTCCGTCACCTCGTAGATCGTGAGGTCCATGTTCTTCATCGAAGACCATCCTTTCTTCTTTGATTGTTGCCAACCTTCCCTCTTACCTTCTTAATTCTCCACATTCGGGGCTAATCCCTTCTTGTTTTTCCTTCTGGATCGCCCTGGCATCCTGTCGGATGTCTCGGGCGATCCTCTCCAGGTCTTCCTTCTCTCTGCTGAACGCACTTCGCTCCGGCGTTTACGCCTTCGCTCGCTTGTCGGGGCACATGCGGAACACGTCGCCAGACTACGCTAGGCTCGTATTCCTCGTGCCACACGCGAATTTGCATCTTCTCTTGCTTCCTCACTGATCTGTTTGTTCTTTGTTCTTTTCTTTTTTAGAACTTGGAGAGAAAAAGACTTGAAACCAAAGGGCGCACCGGGCATACTCCGGTAGGGAAGATAGGAAACGGCTGGATGGGCAGACTAACCCCTTTGAAAAAGGATGCGGTTAAAATCTGCCCACCACGTTCTCCGTCTAGTGCAAGACGAGGTATCCGTATGTCTAGGCGTTCCAAGACTCCGGGGTGTCTCAACCCCGACATGTGACTCGTTGCGCATCATTCGCGCACACAAGGCGTTTCCACGCCCTACCTTGCTGCCTTTCGGCGACTCGTCACATAACCCACTGCACGACGGCCAGAGCCGTCCTGCGTCGTGTCACAGCAATCATACAGCCGCTTACTAGAAAATCTCCTACAGTTTGTCGTAGGGCTGTCTACAGTCGTACCATATGACCCCGTTTGAACCTCCATATATTAAACGATCTTTACCATATCCCCGAAGGGACTTAGGCTATGTACAGGGCTTTCCGTCCTTCCCCTGCTAACGTCACATCACGTGCTGGAACTGCGGTGATGACCGATCCATTTTACTGCGTCGGCTGGATGAACCTACTCGTTTAGAGAGCGAGTGCGGACCTCTTTTATATGTAAGACCAAAACAAAAAGGACATCATTCAGTAGCAGGTTCGTAAACTCGCTACTGAATGACGCCCTTTTATATACCAAAAACCTTGAAGTTACCGAGGTAAATTAGTATGATAAGTTCATCTAAGTTAGGTGCGTACCTGCTTTGTACCCCTAACCTTCAATAGCGATGTCTCTTACACACCGCTATACAAAAGCGTCACTTCGATGATCATCAACCCGTTTGGCGACAGGTTGGTAGGAGAAGTGGCGTTTTTTGTTGTTCCGTCCGTATTTTGTTACTGATTATTCTACCTCTACATAGATATGATGACAATAAAATATTTCTTCTTACTGCATCGTTTTTCTATTTCGCTTGTC
>NZ_JACSMC010000007.1:0-95519 GCF_018618435.1 Exiguobacterium sp. s150
GCAAAAACACCTCCGATGCTAGCACTTTTTTTAAGTGTACCACTGCGAAGGTGTTTTTATATTGTCTCAAAAATTTAGGTTAGCCCAATTCCTAAGCTTAGGAATCGCAGTTTTTGCGTTAAGCGCGAACGTCGGCGCCGTGTGTCGCTTTGACGGCGGCGATGATCGCCTCATACGAAGCTGTCACTTCTTCATCTTGAAGCGTGCGCGTCGGATCTTGATATTTAAGTGAAAAGGCGAGCGATTTCTCGTCTTCCCCGACGTTTTCACCTGTATAGACATCGAACAAGGCGAGGTCAATCAAGAGCGGACCGGCCGCTTGTTTCATCGTCGCCTCAACGTGACCGGCTGGGATGTCTCGGTTTAAGACGAGTGCCAAGTCTCGCGTGATGGACGGGTAACGTGGCACGTCTTCATAAATCGCTGTCGCTTCCGTATCGAACGCTTGGACATCGAGTTCGAAGACATAGACTTCTTTTAAACCGTAGATGTCTTTCGATACACCTGGATGCACTTGACCGACATAGCCGACGACCTCTCCGTCGACGAGGACGTTCGCCGTGCGGCCCGGATGCATGTCCGGAATCGAAGCGGCTTCATACGTGACTTCGGTGCGAAGCGTCTGTGCCAACGTGTCGACAATCCCTTTCGCGACGAAATAGTCGACCGGGACGCGTGTGCCTTGTGAACGATGGTCGTACCAAAGGCCTGTCACGACAGCGGCCACACGTTCTGTCTCGAGCGGTAACGTCTCCCCGACGTTCACATATACGCGTCCCGTTTCGTACAAGCCAACGTTCGCTTGTTGACGGGCCGTGTTATGTCGCACCGCTTCAAGGAGTCCTGGGACGAGTGATGTCCGAAGCACGGTACGTTCTTCACTCATCGGCATCGCCAATTGTACTTTTGTCGCCGATTCGCCGCCGAAGCGTGATGCGTGTGCCTCACTCGTCAACGAGTACGTAATCGCTTGCGATAGCCCTGCACCTTGGAGGATGCGGCGCACACGACGGCGCAAGACGTTGACATGCGGCAAGTAACCTTTCGTCGTCGAGGCCGGCAGTTTCGACGGTAGGCTGTCGTAACCGAACAGACGAGCAACTTCTTCTGTCACGTCCGCCGGTAGCTCGAGGTCGGGACGACGGGACGGGACGCGTACCGTCAACAGTTCGTCGCCTTCGACGTCGAGGCCGAGGCGGTTCAAAATCGAGACAATCGTCTCCCGGTCGAGCTCCATACCGAGACGTTCATTGATGTAAGCAACCGATACGTCAATCGTCCGTTCGGCCGACAGGATATCCCCGGACGTCACGGCGTCACTGACGGTCCCACCGCTGATTGACTGAATCAATTGCGCAGCCCGGTCGAGCGCACGCATGACACGCTCAGAGTCGACGCCTTTCTCGAAACGAGCGCTCGAATCGGAACGAAGCCCGAGCACACGACTCGTCTTCCGCACCGAGGCTGGAACGAAATAAGCGGATTCGAGCACGACACTCGTCGTCGTCGCGTCGACTTCGGTGCTCGAACCACCCATGACACCGGCGATGGCGACCGGCGCATTCCCGTCCGTAATGACCATCATCGATTCATCGAGCGTCCGTGTCACATCGTCAAGCGTCACAATCGTCTCGCCGTCGTGTGCTTGACGGACGCCGATGGCTCGGCCGAGCTTCGACGCATCGAACGCGTGGAGCGGCTGACCGAGTTCGAGCATGACATAGTTCGTCACGTCGACGACGTTGTTGATTGGGCGCACGCCCTCTGCGATCAAGACGTTCTTCAACCATTGGGGCGAGTCCTCGATTTTGACCCCATCCACGCGTCGCGTCGCGTAATACGGGCAGTTGTCTGTCTCAAGTGAGACCGTGACGTCATTATGACCAGTTGCCGCGACGTCCGTGTCCGGTAACGTGTACGGACGCTCCAAAATCGCTGCGACTTCGTGAATGATGCCATAGAGGCTGAGACAGTCCGAACGGTTCGGCGTCAAGCCGAGTTCGAGCACCTCATCATCGAGGTCAAGGAGACTGACGACGTCCGCACCGACTTCGACCGCTTCACGGAACGTATGGATTCCGTCTTGTTCGTCTTCGCGGATTTGCTTCTTCTCGAATCCGAGTTCCTCGAGCGAACAAATCATTCCGTGTGACTCGACGCCGCGCAGTTTGGCCTTCTTGATTTTCAAGCCAGGTAGCGTCGCACCGACCGTTGCGACGATGACGTGTTGACCAGCCGCGACGTTCGGGGCGCCACAGACGATTTGAGCCGTGTCACCACCGATGTCGACTGTCGTTACGTTCAACTTATCCGCTTCCGGATGCTTTTCGCACGTCAAGACGCGTCCGACGACGAGACCGCTCAATCCCTCGGCCCGATTCGTCACGCCTTCCACTTCAATCCCATTCTTTGTAATCAAATCGGCGAGCTGTTGCCCGCTCAAATCCGAGACGTCGATATATTGATTCAACCATTTTTTTGATAGTAACATGTGTGGTCCCCCTTAGAATTGCTCGATGAAGCGTAAGTCGTTTGTATAGAAGTGACGAATGTCGTCGACGCCGTGTTTGAGCATCGCCATCCGCTCGACACCGATGCCGAACGCGAAACCTGACATTTTCGTCGAATCGTAGCCCGCCATTTCGAGCACGCGTGGATGTACCATGCCGGCGCCCAAGATTTCAATCCAGCCAGTCCCTTTGCAGACGTTACAGCCTTTTCCGCCACACTTGAAACACGAAATATCGACTTCGACCGACGGCTCTGTGAACGGGAAGAAGCTTGGACGGAGACGAATCTCACGCGTCTCACCGAACAGTTGCTTGACGAACGCCTCGAGCGTCCCTTTCAAGTCGGCCATCGAGATGTGTTCATCGACGACGAGCCCTTCGATTTGCAAGAATTGGTGCGAATGGGTCGCGTCGTCCTCATCCCGACGATACACTTTCCCCGGGCAGATGATGCGAATCGGTTCACCGTTTGCGAGTAACATCGTCCGTGCCTGAACCGGAGACGTATGCGTCCGGAGTAACGTCTCGTCCGTGATGTAGAACGAGTCTTGCATGTCGCGGGCCGGATGGTCTTTTGGAAGATTGAGCATCTCGAAGTTATACAAGTCCGTCTCGACTTCTGGTCCTTCGGCAATCGTATAGCCGAGCCCGACGAACAAGTCTTCCATCTCGTCGACGATTTGCTGGAGTAGATGCGTATGCCCCGGGAGCGATGTACGTCCTGGTAACGTCACATCGATGGCCTCAGCGGCGAGTTTTGCTTCAAGCTCTGTCGCCTTCACCGACTCGATGCGTGTCTCGAGCGCTTCTTGGATTGCGGCGCGTACCGTGTTCGCAAGGTCGCCGACGACCGGGCGTTCTTCCGGTGAGAGCTTGCCCATGCCGCGTAACACCTCGGTCATTGGTCCTTTCTTTCCTAAGTACTTGATGCGGACTTCGTTCAACGCCTTTTGTGTCGAGGCGACCTCAATCTCTTGAAGGGCTTCCTGTTGTAACGCTTGTAATTGTTCTTTCATTAATAATTCCTCCTCTACAAAAAAAGTCCCTTCAGTCATTGACTGAAGGGACGAATCATCGCGGTACCACCCTACTTGGCCCGAAGGCCCACTTGAGAGCATCGGTATCGAGATGCCAACCCGGTGTTGTCTCCAACACGACTCCAGAGTGAATTCGGCGCCGCCCGAGGCGTCGGCTTCCAATCACGGCCGATGCTCCCTGTACTCGTTCGGTAGTTCGCGTACTATGCTCTTTCAACGTCTATCGTATATCGTTCAATATAATTAACCTATCATGAAACAGAATTGCTGACAAGATTAACGTAAGGCGATCCGGTACATGAGAATCCCAGCCGCGACCGCCGCGTTCAGCGACTCGGCGTCGCCGAGCATCGGAATGTGCACCCGGGTGTCACAGAGGGCAAGGACGTCCGCATGGACGCCTTGGGCTTCGTTCCCGATGACAAGCGCGACGCGGTCCCCAAAATCGATTTGGTCGTACGACTTGGCTTTTTCGAGCGCCGTCCCGTATACGTGGAACCCGTCACTTTTCAATTCCGGTAACGTCTCAAGTAAATCGACCGTGCGCACGTTCACGTGGAACAGTGAACCTTGCGTCGCCCGGACCGCCTTGGCGTTGTAGGGGTCGACCGTCCCTTTGCCGAGCAATACCGTATCGAACCCGGCGGCGTCTGCCGTCCGAATCATCGTCCCGAGGTTACCGGGGTCTTGAATCCGATCGAGGACGAGCACGTGTTTCATCTTCCGTTCGACCGGAGACATGTTGACGACCGCGAACACGCCTTGCGTCTTCTCCGTCTCAGACAAGATGTCCGCCACGTGATCAGAGAGCTCGAGGACGGGCATCTGATCAAGACGCCACGAACGCTTCGGCGTGTATGATTCGCCGACAATGAGCTGCACGAGCCGACCTGCACGAATCGCCTCGTCAACCAAATGCTCGCCTTCGACAAGGAACTGGCCGGACTCTTGTCTGCCTTTTTTCGTCATCAAGCGTTTCAATCGTTTAATCGTCTCGCTTTTCGTTGACGTGATTTTCGTCATATTATCCCTCTTTCAGCCATTGGACCGTCTTGTCGTCCAACCGTTTTGTGAGTGCGACGACGAGTTCGACGGCCGCCTCATAATCCGCTTTATGGATAATCGAGACGTTCGTATGCAAGTAACGGACCGGTACCGTGAGCGCGACCGCAGGCATCCCGATTCCAGATAAGTGGAAACGGCCTGCGTCCGTTCCGCCGCCTGGCGTCAAGTCGAGTTGATACTTGATGTCGTTTTCCTTCGCGACATCTACAATCAAGTCGATGAGTCGTGGGTTCGTGATGGTCGTCGCATCAAAGAAAATCACTTGAACCCCTTCGCCTAGCTTCGACAATCCTTCGGCAGCCGTCATGCCTGGCGTGTCACCCGGGATACCCGTGTCGACCGCGATGGCGACGTCCGGCTTGAGCATGTTGGCTGCCGTGACGGCACCACGCAATCCGACTTCTTCTTGAACGGTCGCGCCGGTGAAGACGACACCTGGGGCCTGATCTTCTTTTAATCGCTTCGCCGCCTCAATGGCGATGGCACAGCCGATTCGGTTATCCCACGCCTTGGCCATCAAGAAGTCTTCATTCTTCATGACCGTGAACTCGCAATGCGGCACGACCGTATCACCCGGACGAATGCCCCATTCCGCGACTTGCTCTTTTGACGTCGCCCCGATATCTAAGAACATGTCTTTGATCTCGACCGGTTTCTTCCGGGCTTCCATCGGCAAGACGTGCGGTGGTTTCGCCCCAATGACGCCAGGAATCTTTTCCCCAGAGCGCGTCACGACGTCCATCCGCTGGGCGAGCAGCACTTGATTCCACCAGCCCCCGAGCGCTTGGAAGCGAAGGAACCCGCCTTCTTCAATCCGTGTGACCATGAAACCGACTTCATCCATGTGGCCGGCAATCATGACACGTGGGCCATCGGCGTCTCCGGTCACACGACCGAACAAGCTACCGAGGCCGTCTTGTTCGAACGACTCGACGTGCGGTTCGAGGTATTCGCGCATGAGACTTCGCACTTCCCCTTCGTTCCCTGGTACGCCTGTCGCATCAGTCAATCGTTTCAACATATGTAAGGATTCATTCATCTCTAGATCGCTCCCTTGTCCGATTAATAGCCTTGATCTTGTCGCTCATGGTTTTGTTTATTTTTCGAGACATACGCCAACATAATCAATTCTTCATTGAAGCCTAACGTATATCCGAGTTCGAGATATGCCGCCATCAGCGTCTCGTACATCGCTTCCGTTTTCGACAAACCAAAGTTCGTCACTTTTCGGAATACGTCTAAAAAAGCATCAGTCGCATCAAGATACGAGCTACCGGCCGGGAACGACTCCCGTTCGTATCCGAGGGCGAGGCCGAGCGACAGTAAGAAGTGAATGCCGTCGACATACTCCTCTAAGATCACGTCTTGAGGCGACGGGCCTTTCGTCGACCAAAATTTAAAACTACGGGTCTCATTGGCGAGTTCCCCCAGTTCGACGAGCAAAGCGAGTAACCGCTCATCAAATTGGTTCCCGGATAATTGATGTTCTTCTTTGATCCGTTCGTCCAAACGACGTTGCTGATCAAATAATGTTGTCCAGTTCACCGGTTGCTCCTCCTATTCTCCACTTAAAGCAGTACTAAAATCATTAAAGACCAGCCCACTGCTAAAATCAATACTTGTAATTGGACGCTTTTTGGGGCATGAACGGACTTTTTCCGTGTCAAATGAAGCCCGAACAGCGCACCGATCGCGCCGCCCGCATAGGCGTATAGTATGTTGAATTCACCGTTGCCGTGCGTATAATTTTTCGCTTGGACGTACGTGAAGACGTTCAAGACGATGAGCGCTAACGCGACGATGGCCAGAACCGATTGATCCATGCGTTCCCCTCCTTCTCTTCATCTTAAGAAATTCACGAGAAAAAAGAAAGCGCCGAGATAAGGTCTCGGCGCTTTCGTTTGAACTTAAGCGTTCAATTTTGATTTAGCTGTGTCAGCGAGTGACGCGAACGCTTGTGCATCCGTCACAGCAAGCTCAGCAAGCATCTTACGGTTGATGTCGATCCCTGCAAGCTTGAGGCCGTGCATCATACGGCTGTATGAGAGGCCGTTCGTACGTGCTGCCGCATTGATACGTGTGATCCAAAGACGACGGAAATCACGTTTCTTCTGACGACGGTCACGGTATGCGTACATGAGTGACTTCATGACTTGTTGTTTTGCTACTTTAAAGAGAATGTGTTTCGAGCCAAAGTAACCTTTGGCCAATTTGATTTGCTTTTTACGACGTTGACGAGTCGTATATCCGCCTTTTACGCGTGGCATATGGTTTCCCTCCTAAATTCTTTCTGTATTACTTCGCGATCATGTTGCGAATGCGTTTGAAGTCTCCAGCTGATACGATAGCGCCTTTACGGAGCTTACGTTTTGCTTTTGTCGATTTGTTAGCGAACAAGTGACTTGTGTAAGCGTGCGAACGCTTGAGTTTACCTGATGCAGTACGTTTGAAACGTTTTGAAGCACCACGGTGCGATTTCATTTTCGGCATGAGTATTTCCTCCCCACTATGACTCGATGATTAATCTTCTTTCTTCGGAGCCAGCACTAAGAACATGCTGCGTCCTTCCATCTTCGGCTTTTGCTCAACAGTTGCCAAATCGGCACATTCCGCCGCCAATTTCTCCATGACGCGTTTCCCGATTTCAGAGTGCGTGATGGCACGTCCGCGGAAGCGGATTGACGCCTTCACTTTGTTTCCGTTCTCGAGGAACTTACGCGCGTTACGCAACTTCGTCTGGAAATCGTTTTCCTCGATCGTTGGGCTGAGACGCACTTCTTTCATCTGGATGACTTTTTGGTTTTTACGCGCTTCTTTTTCCTTCTTTTGAAGTTCGAAACGGTATTTCCCATAGTCCATGATTTTGGCGACCGGTGGGTTAGCTTTGTCGGCGACCAAGACAAGGTCAAGTTCAGCCTCTTCCGCTAAACGCAATGCCTCATTGCGCGATTGCACACCGAGTTGTGCACCGTCCGCTCCAATTAGGCGAACTTCACGGGCACGAATGTTTTCGTTGATAAAGAGCTCTTTGCTAATGGTTAGCACCTCCATCGTGCGAATGCACGAGTTTTAGATTGATAAGACAACATGGCAATAAAAAAAGCGTCGGCAGTTTCCCGCCCACACATCATTTCGGAGTCAACAGAGACGAATGCTCGGCTGCTTCACGTACATGATGGACCTGACCGAATCTGTTCGGACGAGGTGAGAAGCGGGCGCTTCTGCTTTGTTGTATTTAATCACTATGTCATCTTAACACTAGCAGGAAAAGATGTCAAGAATTCGCGCATGAATAATTGGTAGCTCACACTTTTATGATGATAACAGTCATTCCATCGTTTCGCAATACCTTTTGCGAGGGAATAAAAATAAAAAAGGGAGGGATGGCCATGAATTGGCGTAAAGATGTAGGCAGCGATCACGATTATCATGACCAAGTCGAACGCATCGTCACCGAGACGATGCGACACCATGGGTTAGAAGATGAAAAGTTAAAAGCCGTACTGACCGATTTATTAGAAGAGATGAACCGCATCACCCTTAAGATCGTCGATGACAACAAGAGCGCCCGCGACTACATTTATAAACGCTGGTATTAAAAAAGGGCTCGCGCCCTTTTTTTGTATAGTTAGTTCGTCAACGATTTGAAGAAGTTACTCAGTGCGGCGAACAACCGGGCGAAGAAGCCTTTCACTTCTTCTTGCTCGAGGAATGCTTGAACGTTTTGTCCGGCCCCTTTCAACCCGTCACTGATCGATGCCCAGTCAAGGTTCGCTTGTTGCATGTTTTCAAATAGCCCCGTCAATTGGTTCAACTGCGTGTCTGACAGTTGGACGTTGTTTTGATTGAGCACTTGAATGACGATGTCACGAATCTCGATGTTCGTCTCTGGCTTCTGGTTGGCGATCGCCGCCTTGATGTCGTTCATGAGCCCGGCGACATCCTCTTGTCCGACCGCTTTGCCGATCTCCGACGTGACGGCGAGCTCTTCTTGGGCGAGCGCCTTACGTTCTTCTGTCAGCTCGATGCCCGTCTCACTGGCGGTCACGTCATACGCCTTCACGATGCCTGTGAGAGCGGACGTACCGGTCACGCGAATCGGTGACGTGATGTAAATGTCCGCATCGGTCACGCCGGCCGTGACGAGTGCGTTCGCATACATGTCTTCTGTCACCCATGTGACGTTCTCTGTCTTAATGTTCAATCCGCTGCCTTCCTCCATCAATTTGATGCGGGCTGACGAGTACATGCCACCCCCGCGCTGGGCTTGTGGAACCGCGTCACCTAAATACTTCTCTTCATCGGCCACTGTCGTGATAATCGGGTCGATTCCGGCCGGTGCCTCGACACGTTCGAGCACCCACTGCTGCTGGTTCGAGGAAAGCGACTCCCCGAGCGTGACGATTGTATCGTCCACGATGGCTTCTGCGTTTACTTTTGGTATCATGCTCGTCGCGACGACCGAACCGACCGTCAGCGCTACGAATGGTTTCATAAAATTCAAAATGATCACTCCTTTCTTCTACCTTACGTGTTCTCACACCTATTCCGCATCCGTCTTTAGACCGAAAAGAAGACCATCCTTCGTCGAAGGACGGTCTCCTCAGTTAACGTGAACGGTTGGCGATTTCCGCAGTCAATGACGCGATAAATTCGTCAAGTGAAGCCGAAACTTGTTCTTGTTGGCCGTAACGGCGAATGTTGACCGCCCGCTCATCGCGCTCTTTATCGCCGAGCACGAGCGTCATCGGGATTTTCTTCATCTGTGCTTCGCGAATCTTATAGCCGAGCTTCTCGTCACGGAGATCCGTCTCGACGCGGACGCCGCGCTTGACGAGCTCCGCTTTCACTTCCGCGACATAGTCATCGTGGACATGCGAGACCGGAATCAATTTCACTTGAACCGGTGCGAGCCATGTCGGGAATGCGCCTTTATACTCCTCAATCAAGTAAGCGACGAAACGCTCCATCGTCGAGACGACCCCACGGTGAAGGACGATCGGGCGATGGTCTTTCCCGTCCGGTCCTGTGTACGTCAAGTCGAACCGCTCTGGGAGCAAGAAGTCGAGTTGAACCGTCGAGAGCGTCTCTTCTTTGCCGAGCGCCGTCCGGACTTGGACGTCAAGCTTCGGTCCGTAGAACGCCGCTTCGCCTTCGGCCTCGAAATACGGGAGGCCGAGCTCGTCCATCGTCTCTTTCAATTGACGCTGGGCCGTCTCCCAAATCGCATCGTTGTCGAAGTACTTCTCCTTGTCCGCCGGGTCACGGTACGACAAGCGGAAACGATAATCTTTAATCCCGAAGTCAGCGTACACTTCTTGAATCAAGTGGACGATGTCTTTGAACTCTTGCTTCATCTGTTCCGGTGTGACGAACGTGTGCCCGTCATTGAGCACCATGTAACGGACGCGCTGCAAGCCTGTGAGCGCCCCAGACATCTCATAACGGTGCATGCCGCCGAGTTCGGCGATCCGAAGTGGGAGTTCACGGTACGAACGTGGCTCGTGTTTGTAGATTGTCATATGGTGCGGACAGTTCATCGGACGAAGGACGAGTTCTTCGTTGTCCATCTCCATTTTCGGGAACATATCGTCTTGATAGTGGTCCCAGTGTCCAGACGTCTTATACAAATCGACCGAACCGAGCACCGGCGTATAGACGTGCTGATAACCGAGTTCGAGTTCTTTGTCGACGATATAGCGCTCGACCGTGCGACGAATCGAGGCGCCTTTCGGGAGCCACATCGGCAGACCTTGACCGACTTCTTGCGAGACGAAGAAGAGATCGAGCTCTTTCCCGAGTTTACGATGGTCACGCTCTTTCGCCTCTTCAAGGAGACGCAAGTGTTCTGCGAGCTGTTCTTTCGTCGCCCATGCTGTCCCGTAGATGCGTTGCAACATTTTGTTGTCGGAATCGCCTCGCCAGTAGGCCCCGGCGACGCTCATCAATTTGAACACTTTCAATTTCGATGTCGATGCGACGTGCGGTCCACGGCACAAGTCGAAAAATTCGCCTTGATGATACATCGTGAGCGTCTGGTCGGCCGGGATATCTTCGAGCAATTCGATTTTGAGTGGGTCACCGAGTGCCTGATAGCGGGCGAGCGCTTCGTCACGCGAAACGACTTCACGTGTGATGTCGAGGTTCTCATCGACGATGCGTTTCATCATCTTCTCGATTTCAGGCAAATCCTCTTCGTTGATACGACGGTCCATCTCGATGTCGTAATAGAAGCCGTTCTCGATTGTCGGTCCAATCCCGAGGTAAATCGAGCCTTCATCACCGTAAAGGCGCTTGATTGCTTGCGCCATCAAGTGAGCCGTCGAGTGGCGCATCAAGTCGAGGCCGTCCTCGGAGTCCGGCATGACGAGTTCGATGCGACCGTCTTGTTCGATCGGGCGACGATAATCGATCAATTCCCCGTCAATTTTTGCGGCGAGCGCTTTTTTACGGAGGCCCGGGCTAATCGAACCTGCTACTTCTTCTGCTGTGATGCCGGCTTCGAACTCCTTGACGGCACCGTCTGGAAATGTCAAATGAATCATGTAACTTCCCCTCTCTTTTCATAAAAAAATAAAAAAAGCCCATCCCTATGAAAGGGACGAGCTTTGATTCTCGTGGTACCACCCTCGTTCCCAAGCAGACGCTTGGCTCGAACACACGATAACGAGTGTGACTCGCCGCACGATTGACCCGTGCGGTGCTCGGAGGGAGTAAAACGTTCGGCGTGTCTAGGAAGCTCTCACCAACCTTCCCTCGCTTTGAAACCCGTGACGACGTCTCATGTCCTCTGTCATTGCATCCATTATATGCTATTAGTATAGTCAACCCGTTCGAGAAATACAATCCTTACCGGCGACGATTTTCACCTTTCAACTCGATTTGTGTCGTCGTCGTCGAGATGCGCTGCATGAGCCGTTGCGCTTTCATCTTATTTTGCGGGGATCCGTCAATCGAGAAATGGGTCTCGAGCTCTTCGCCACTGAAGTTCGAACTGTATAGCGTCGGTAACCGGTGCATCATCCGGTACTGCAAGATGATGCCGAACAGCTCGTCGCGCACCCACGGGCTAATCGCCTCGGCCCCGATGTCATCAATCAACAGCACGGGCACGTGTTGGAACGACGTCAAAAACGAATCGAACGAGTCGGTCCGGATTTTCCGTTTCGCTTCCGAAACGAAGCCAGGGGCGTGGACGAGAATCGTCTCGATGTCGGCCACTTTCAACTCGTTGGCGATGGCTGCGAGCAGATACGTCTTCCCGACGCCGAAGCTGCCGTGCAGATACAGACCGTTCACTTTCTGTCTCGTCTTCATCCCGGAGACGAACCGCATCGCCTCACGGAGTGCGATTTTACGGGCGTCATCCGACCAATCGAACGATTCAAAGCTCGCTTCACGCACTTCTTCCGGCAAGAACAGGCTCTTGAACTTTCGGTCCATCTCTTTTTGCCGACGCGCTTGACGATGTTTGACCGTTTCCTCGTAACGGATGGCGACTTGTCCGAGGTCGACATAGAGGACGGGCTGGTGGCCCGGAATGACGGCGTTCGCCTCGATGAGCACCTTTCCGTCCATCTGTTCGGCATACTCGCTCAGTTTCGTGAAGCCGAGCTCGATTGCCGCCTCATCTAGCTCCGGATGTTCCTTTAAGAAGGCGATCACGCCAGGATGGTCGAGGGTACGCCGACGAATCGACTCGTACGCTTCCCGAACTTCTTTCCGATTCATCATCTGGGCGAGCGTCTGATTGATACGTTCCATGTCCCTCATCCTTTCTCTTTCAACTCATTGAGCAACTTGACGAGTTCAGCGTCATCTGGCACCGACGCCTCGAGCTCTTGTTTTCGTTTCTGGTCGTACGAGCGTTGCTCTTTCGCGTCCTCTTCGAGCCACTTCGGCAGTTCGGTCTGCGGCGTCTTGCGGCGTGAGCCGACCGTCGTCCGTTGCACGTTCTCGCGCTTCTGTTGTTTCTTCTCAATCAACGCGTCTTGTGTCGCTTCTTGGTCGAGCGCATCTTTCGCATGCACATACCCGGCCGTCTTCCAGCTCGTGGCGATGCGCATCACGTAATTCTCACTAAGCCGCGTCTGCTTCTTCACTTCGATGCAGTAATAGAACAGTGCGTTGATGACGCCTGGGGCGAGTCCGAGCGTATCGACCATCTCGATGATGAGTTGTTCGTCGCTCTTCGATAATTGCGGCGTCTTCCGAAGCGTCGAGACGTATTGATGCGGATGCGCCGTCTCCATCACGTTCGGATCGTCCAAGTCCCCGAGTTCGGTCTTCGTCAACTCGTTCGCCTTCGCTTTTCGATGCCTTGTCTGCTTCTTCTTCAGCTGGAGCACCATCTGGCGACAGCCGTCTCGCTTCTCTTGTTCGCTGAGCGGCAGGTACGCTTCATGGACGAAATACTCTTTCAACATTTCGGCCATCAACTCTTCATCGATTTGAGAGACGTAGGCGAGTTTCGTGATGGTCTCATCCAACTTTTTCGTGAAAAAGCCTACCGGGAAGTTCGTCAACTTTTTGACGATGTCCATATCGAACGTATAGTTGATCTCGATTTTCGCACGGTCCGGTTTCTCATAGTTTTTTTGCGTGAACGCCATATGGTTGACGCCTTTGACGTCGAACACCTCGTTAAAATCTTTCGTCACTTCGACGATGCCGGCCGGAAGCGGGTCGATCGTGAATCGACCTTGCAACTGTTTGAAGCGGACCTCACCTACCTTGTAGAAGAGAAAACTCGACAACAGGCCGTCGTTCAAGAACGTGTGCGGCGCGAGCGGGACCCGCAACTGATACACGTACTGCGTGACGCGCGCGTCTTTCGTCTTATACGTTCGCACGAGTCCAATCGCTTCGAGCCGGAACAGGCTGTCCGTCAGCTCGTTAATCGAATACTCGAGCATTTCACATAAGGCGCTGTGTGACATATAATTCGATTTCATTTTCCCAGGTTTCAGTTCACTCCAAAGCGTCTGATAGAGCGCGAGCGCTTTTACCCCGATGACCGGTTGATACAGATGATAGAGCGATTGATAGGACTCGCGATCGACGAGCCCCGTGCTCATGATGAGCAGTTCATCGGTCCCAAAGATGGTCCGTTCTTTTTCCATAGTGATTCTCCCCTGAAAAAAGGCGACCAGAAGGCCGCCCTTAGTTGGTCGATTTTTCTTGCTTCATTAAATCTTCTAGTTCTTTAAAGAACACGGAAATATCTTTGAATTGGCGATACACCGAGGCGAAACGGACGTACGCCACTTCGTCGACGCGGGCGAGTTCGTTCATGACGAGTTCGCCGACTTGTTCACTCGGAATCTCGGACTGGCCGAGCGCACGTAACTGTTGTTCGACTTTCGTGACGACACCTTCAAGCTGTTCGAGCGTGACCGGACGTTTCTCACAGGCGCGAATGATCCCGCGAAGCACTTTCTCGCGACTGAACTCTTCTCGATTCCCATCTTTCTTGACGATGATGAGCGGCGTCTGTTCAACCGTCTCGAACGTTGTGAACCGATAGCCGCACTGCTCACACTCGCGGCGACGGCGAATCGAATAAAAATCCTGAACTGGACGGGAGTCGAGCACCCTCGTTCCGTTATGATCACATTTAGGACAACGCATGCTCAAGCCTCCTTATCATTCAACAGTTTTGTTTCCGATGGCTCGGAGCGGGAATTTTTGTTGTAACGCCTCATAATACGTCACCACGATTTGACGAAGGTCTGGACCGAAGCGGCTATCCCGGTTCAACGTGAAGTCGACCGCTGTCCGTCCCCCGTCGACTTGAATGACAGTCGCGAGTGCGTCCCATCCGTCACCTTGAAACGCGAGTTCACCTCGGTCTGCATCGACACGGCGAACCGTCTGCCCTTCTGTCTTGATTGTTTCCTCGAGCCACTTCAAGACGGCGTTCGGAGACGCGGCATAGTAACGGGTGCGCAACGCTTCCTGTTTATGCGAATCATCTGTCTGCATATGTGTTTGAAACTTATCGAATACTCCCATTTTCCACCTCAACAACTCATTTATATACGTTAAGCATATCAAAATTAAGGCGTTAACAAAACAATTAAAAGGGCTGACCGAAAATCGGCCAGCCTCAAAAGGTCAATCTGATTATTTGCTGATTGCCACTTGCGCTTCAGGAACACGGATTGGTCCCATTCCACGATCAAGTTTGACGTCTTCACGCACTTTCGCGTCCAAACCTTCAGCGATATACTGCGACGCTGTAGCCGGATCGATGCGGTCCCCACATGTGAACACATCGACTGATGCGTAGCCATGCTCCGGGAAGCTGTGAATCGTCAAGTGCGATTCTGAGATGATCACGACTCCACTCACACCGTGCGGCGCGAATTTGTGGAAAGCAACTTCACGGACTTCAGCGCCCGAGCGAAGTGCTGCATCGACGAACAAGCGCTCGATGTAGTCGATATCGTTCAATTTGTCGGGATTGCACTCCCAAAGTTCTGTAATAATGTGACGTCCCATAGTATCCATATTAGTGGATCCCCCTTTACATCAATGGTCTCAAAGTAGTTGATGATCACTCACTTTGTGCCTGAATCGCCCACAACCACGGGGGCAAGTTAGTCCAGAGAGGTCCTAACCCTTTAAGTTGCGTTTGTCAGACCAATTGAAGTTCACGAGTTAGAGTGTATCGTGTTTGGGACGTCGTTACAAGACATTTGTTTCATTTCTTTAAAAATATTTTTCGATAAATATATTTTTTTAGGCGTGGGTTTCTTGTTGCCCGATTTGAAGGTAGCTCGCGACCATGTCCAACAAATCGACGACACGGCATGAATAGCCCCATTCGTTGTCATACCACGCGAGTACTTTGACATGGTTCCCTCCAATCACCATCGTCGAATCCGCATCGATGATGGACGAGCGCTCATCGCCATTGAAATCGATGGAGACGAGCGGTTCGGTCGATACACCGAGAATGCCCGTCATCTCCCCATGGGCCGCACGTTCGAACGCTTCGTTCACTTCATCGACCGTCACGTCCCGGCGCAATTCGACGACGAGGTCGACGAGTGAGACGTTCGGGGTCGGCACCCGGAGCGCCATCCCGTTCAACTTACCTTGAAGCTCTGGCAGTACGAGGCCTATCGATTTCGCGGCCCCTGTCGAAGTCGGTATAATCGAAGTACCACAAGCACGGGCCCGACGTAAGTCTTTATGCGGGTTGTCGATGTTGTTTTGGTCGTTCGTGTACGCATGCACCGTCGTCACGAGACCGGTCTCGATCCCGAACGTCGAGTCGAGCACTTTGACGACCGGTCCGAGACAGTTCGTCGTACACGAGGCGTTCGAGATGATGTGGTCGTGCTCCGGTGTGTACTCCCGATCATTGACCCCCATCACGATCGTCCGCACGTCGCCTTTACCAGGCGCCGTCAAAATCACTTTCTTCGCTCCGGCCGTCAAATGTTTCGACGCACCGATGTCTGAATTGAACTTCCCAGTCGCTTCAACGACGATTTCAATGTCGAGCTCGCGCCACGGCAACTTCTCCGGGTCTCGCTCGGCCACGAGTTCGATTCGCTTCCCGTCGACGATAAGCGCATCCCCATGCGCTCGAACCGTCAACCCGAACGGTCCGTGGACCGTGTCATGTTTAATCAAATGCGCCAGCGTCTCGGCTGGATAACTCGCATTGATGGCCACGACCTCATGCCGGCCCTCAAGCATCAATTTCCGGAACACCATTCTCCCGATTCGTCCAAATCCATTGATCGCCACTTTCGTCCCCATTCTAGTTCCCCCTTTTTTCTGCGTTACGACACCATTATAACGGATAATTGGAAGCGTTTTCACTATCAATCGTCACATTTCTTTCACTTTTTTACAGTTTGAGTTTTATAAAAGAGGGAAATTCGTTCTAGAGCTCGGAAAGGAGCAATGTTTTATGTTTGGTTGGGGCGACATCGATAAATTCGTCATTTCATTTTTCATCATCTTGCCGATCGTGACATTGATTCATCAATTCGGTCATTTCTTTTTCGCGAAACTGTTCGGTGGATCACTCGACATGGAGATTGGTACGGGGAAAAAATTATTCAAAGTCGGCCGATTGCAGTTCAATCGCGTCTACTTTTATGATGCGTGGTGTCAATTCACCGATTTAAAAGTGAGCAATCGTCTGACGAGGAGCCTCGTCTACGCCGGAGGATCGCTTTTCAACTTGGCGAGCATCTTAATCGTGAACGGATTCATCTTGGCACGGGAAATCGAACCGACCATTTATACGTATCAGTTCGCCTACTTCTCGTTCTACTATATCTTCTTCTCACTTTACCCGATTTACTATTCCAACGGTCACCCGAGCGACGGTCGCGCCATCTATGACACGTGGCGAAAAGGTAGACCCGAATCCGACCCGCTCAATTAAAAGACGCACCCCTTGTATGAGGATGCGTCTTCACGAAAGAAGGCGTCAGACGCCTTCTTTTTTCGTGTCTCGAAACTGATTGACGAGCCGATCGACTTGAGGCGGCAGTTCACCGAGCGCCCCGTTATTGTTAATCAAGTAGTCCGCTTGATGTTTTTTCTCTTTAATCGGGATTTGGGCATGAATCCGGGCGAGTGCTTCCTCTTTCGTCAAGCCGTTCCGTTCCATGAGCCGCATCAATTGAATCTCTTCCCGGCAATAGACGACGACCGTGTAGTCGACAAGATCGCGCATCGTCCCTTCGAACAAGAGCGGGATGTCGAAGATGACGACCGTCTCGCCCGACTCTGCGTACCCTTTCATCTCTTCGACCATCTCTTCCCGGATGGCGGGGTGCATGAGTTGATTGAGGAGTTGACGTTTCGCATCGTCATGAAAAATCTCGCGCCCGAGCGCCGGTCGATTCAATCGATCCCCGTCGAAACACGCCGGGAACGCTTCACGGACTGCGGCGAATGCTTTTCCATTCGGCTCGATGACCTTACGGGCAATTTGATCGGCATCGATAATCGGGATGCCACGTTGTCGAAACAGGCGTGAGACGGTCGACTTTCCGGTCGCGATCCCGCCTGTCAAACCAATCTTCAACATCTTCTCCACCTCTTACTGTTGGCAGTGCGGACAGTAATGCGTACCCCGTCCGCCTAGTTTCATCTTCTCAATCGACCGGTCGCACTTCTGGCACGGGTTGCCGGTCTGTCCGTAGACGTAAAGTGTCTCTTGGAACGTGCCGGTCGCCCCGTCTGGATTCGTGTAGCTCCGAATCGTGCTCCCACCTCGCTCAATCGCCTCGGTCAAGACGGCAATCGCCTCTTGCCGGACCCTCTCGACTTCAGCATATGACAAGCTCGCTGCCGGTCGGGTCGGATGGACACCGGCCCGAAACAGCGTCTCATCGACATAGATGTTACCGAGTCCGACAAAAATGGATTGGTCAAGCAGCGCCGTCTTGATGGCGCGGACGTTCATCCGGCTCAGTCGTCTGTGTAACGCTTCGGCCGTGACTTCCGGATCGAACGGCTCGAGCGCGAGAAGCGACAGCGGGGGTGTGACGAATAGTTCCTCATTCGTCTTCAACTCCATCGTCCCGAACTTTCGGACGTCATTGTAATGGAGCGTCGTCCCGTCCGTGAACGTGAAGACGACATGCGAATGTTTGACCGGACTGACTCTTTCGTCATGCGGGAAGAATTTCCCTTCCATCCGTAAGTGCGAAACGAGATATCCGTTCGTCAATTTGAATAAGATGAACTTTCCACGCCGCTCGACGTCTAGAATCGTCTCACCGAGCAAGTGCTCGACGAACTGATCCGGCTCGTGCCCACGGATGATTTTTGCGTCAAACACGTCTACGGCTTCAATCGTTTTTCCGGAGACGAACGGCCGTAATCGACGACAGACCGTCTCCACTTCAGGTAGTTCAGGCATAACAAGTTCCTTTCTAGTCTTTATTTTGTATCAAACCACGTCTCGCCGAACGAACCGTCGGCGCGAAGCGGTACATCGAGTTGAATCGTGTGCTCCATCGCCTGTTTGACGAGCTTCTCGAGCGCCTCGGTCTCTTCTTTTGGTCCTTCAAAGATGAGTTCATCGTGCACTTGCAACAATAACTTCGACTGGAGTGTCGAAGTTCGAAGCGCCTGATCGACGTCAATCATCGCTTTCTTGATGATATCAGCCGCTGTCCCTTGAATCGGGGTGTTGATGGCTGTCCGCTCCGCGAACCCACGCAGATTGAAATTGCGTGAATGGATGTCTGGGATGTTGCGACGACGCTTCAGCATCGTCTCGACGTATCCGTGTTCACGTGCCCGTTCAATCGCCTCGTCCATGAATCGTTTCACGCCCGGGAACTGTTCGAAATACGTGTCGATGAACGTTTGCGCTTCTTTTCGACTAATCCCAAGGTTTTGTGACAATCCATAATCACTAATGCCATAGATGATACCGAAGTTGACCGCCTTCGCTTGGCGGCGCATGAGCGACGTCACATCCTCTTTGGCGACTTTGAAAACGTTCGCTGCCGTCGAGGTATGGATGTCTTCGTCATGCAAGAACGCATCGAGCATCTTCTCGTCTTGGGACATGTGCGACATGATCCGTAACTCGATTTGTGAATAGTCGACAGCGTACAGTACCCAGCCCGGTTCGCTTGCTGTGAACGCCTTACGAATCCGGCGTCCCTCCTCGAGTCGAATCGGGATGTTCTGTAAGTTCGGGTTGACCGAAGAGAGACGCCCGGTTTGCGTCAGCGTCTGCGTGTAACGGGTATGAATCTTCCCGTCTTCCTTCACGACTTTTTGCAACCCTTCGACATAGGTCGATTGGAGTTTTCCGAGCTCTCGGTAATGCATGATGTGTTCGATAATCGGATGGAGCGGTGCCAGCTTCTCGAGCACGTCCGCCGCCGTCGAATAGCCGGTCTTCGTCTTCTTGACCGGCGGGAGCGCCAACTTCTCAAATAAGATGACGCCGAGTTGTTTCGGCGAGTTAATATTGAACGCTTCGCCGGCAAGATGGTGAATCTCTGACTCAAGTTGTTCGATCCGGCCACCTAAATCTTGCTCCATCGCCTGCAACGTCGCCACATCGACGTGAATACCGGCCCATTCCATTTCGGCGAGGACCGAGACGAGCGGACGTTCTAAGTCTTCATAGAGCGACGTCTGTTCGTTCTCGACGAGCGCCGCGGCGACATGGTCGAAGAGCGACAAAATCGCCATCGCTTTCTCGGCGAGATGTTGCTCGAGCACGTCACGTTCCGGGATGTGGCGCTTCGCCCCTTTGCCGTAGACGGCATCGTCTTCCGGTAACGTGTGTTCAAAGTGGGCCGCAATCGAATCGAGCGTCGTCCCGCCTGACAAGTTGAGCAAATAACCGGCCACGAGCAAGTCCTCGTACCCGACAAGCTTGAGCCCGTTTCGTTTCAGCTGGATGATCGTCTGTTTCGCATCGAGACAGATCGTCCTGCGCGCTTCATCCGCCAGCCATTCTTTAACGATATCGGTCTTAAGGAGCGAGGCGTCACCGACCGTCACGCCCGCACTCGAGGCGATGGCGACACCGATCATCGGTTCTTCGAAATAATCTTCACGCAGTTGCTCGAGGAACAACACGGCACGCGACAAGTCCTGGGCGTCGAGCTCGATGTGCGTCACCTCCTGCCTCGGGGCAGGTTCGACTGCATCTTCATCCGTTTGAAGCTTGCCGATTAGCGATTTGAATTGCAGGCTCATGAAAAGTGGTTTCACTTTCGAGACGTCATACGGGTGGAACGCCAGCTGGTCGACGTCGACCTCAATCGGTACGTCCGTATGGATCGTGGCGAGCTGTTTCGACAGCTTCGCTTCATGCTCGTTCGCCTCTACCTTCTCTTTTTGTTTCCCTTTTAGTTCAGCCGTGTGGGCATACAACCCTTCGACCGATCCGTAGGCGTTCAATAGCTTCAGCGCCGTCTTCTCTCCGACACCCGGGATACCAGGAATGTTATCCGACTTATCGCCCATGAGTCCTTTTAAATCGATCATCTGGCGCGGGTTCAGACCGTCATAGCGCTCTTTAAAGGCCGTTTCATCCATCGTCTCGACATCGGTGATGCCCCGCTTCGTCAAGTAGACGGTGACGCGGTCATCAATCAGTTGTAACAAGTCTTTATCCCCCGTCACAATCGTCACGTTGTCGAACTCGTCTCGCTTCGAGAGCGTCCCGATAATATCGTCAGCCTCATAGTTGTCGAGCTCGAGCACTTGGATGCCAAACGCCTCACAAATCTCGCGGACGATCGGGAACTGTTCACGTAGCTCACCCGGCGTCTTCTCGCGTCCCCCTTTATAGTCCGCATATGTATCGTGGCGGAACGTCTTCTTCGAGGCATCGAACGCGACAGTGAAATGCGTCGGTCGCTCATCTTCCATCAATTTCAATAGCATCATCGTGAACCCGTACACCGCATTCGTGTTCCGGCCCGATGCATCCGTCATCGGAGGCAGCGCGAAAAATGCACGGTACGTCAGAGAATTCCCATCAAGGAGCAGCAATTTATTCATTCTAGTAACCTCCATTCGCTTCTGACTCCATCATATCATACGGGCACATGCGTTCGAAAAAAAAGACCCTTTTCTAGTGACTAGAAAAGGGTCTCCTTCGCGCCCGTGTGGAGATGAGCACCGGACACGACACGAGATGATGAAGAGGTCTCGTCTATAGAATAGCAAGTCTTTGTTAAGACGGTATGAACAGAACGTGAACTCCTTGTTAAGGCAAGGGGAATTCAATCGTGAACGTCGTCCCTTCCCCTTCCACGCTATCGACTTGAATCGTCGCATGATGGAGGTCGACGATGTGCTTGACGATAGCGAGTCCGAGTCCCGTCCCACCGGAGTTCCGACTCCGCGCCTTATCGACGCGATAGAACCGCTCAAAGATGCGGCTTATCTCTTTCTCGGCGATACCAATGCCATTGTCTTTGACGATCAACCTTCCTATCGCGTCATTTCGTTCGACAGCGATTTCGACCCGGCTGCCTTCCGGTGAATAGTTGATCGCGTTCGCGACGAGGTTTAAAATCACCTGCTTGATTCGGTTCATGTCGGCTTGGAGCATCACTTCCCCGTCGTGCCGCGTCTCGAGTTGAATCGATTTCCGCTCAGCCTTCTGGCTCAAGACGAGACTTACTTCTTCTACAAGTTGATTCAACTGCACTGGCGTGAACTCCAAATGAAAATCTTCCCGTTCGAGCCGCGACAATTCGAGTAAATCTTCGACGAGCATCTGCATCCGAGTCGCTTCTTTTTGAATGATATCGAGGAACTGGTCTCGCAGCTCCGGCACTTCTTTCGCCCCGTCGAGGAGCGTCTCACTGAAGCCACGAATCGACGTGAGCGGCGTCTTCAACTCGTGACTGACGTTGGCGACGAAGTCTTTGCGCATCTTCTCGAGCCGCTTTAGTTCACTAATATCGTTGAACAAGAGAGTCGTGCCACGGAGCATCCCCGTATCGCTGAAGATCGGCGCCGCCGATACCATATACGTCCGTTGATTGAATCCGGTCCGAATCGACAATTGACGCCGATGCGGTTCTTCGGTCAAATAGACGTCTTCGATTAACGTCTCGACGTCCGGACTCGGTAAAATCCCGTGATAAAACTGGCCAATCATCAACTCATCGTATTGGAACATGTCCCGATACGACCGGTTCACGAGCGTGACGATGCCGCGTTCGTCGACGAGTAAAAGACCGGCCCCCATATATTCGATGAGCGATTCGAGCCGTGCCCGCTGGACCGCCTCTCCGAGTGAAATCGTTTCGAGGTTCCGCGCGAGGACGTTAATCGATCCGGCCAGACTCCCCGTCTCGGCATCGTTTCGCAACTCATAGACGCGGGCCCGATAGTTCCCATCGGCGAGTTCGCGCAAGACGATCGTCGCCTCATCGATTGGCCGAATGAATTGGTTCGTCAAATTGTGGAGCACGAACAAGATGATGAAGAATGAAAAGAACAAGGCAAAAGCGATCGTCATCCAAATGCGGTTGTATACACTCTCTAAATCCGAGACGTAACGGATGAAGCTGAGGTACACCGTTTCCTCCGACGACAACGTGATCGGTTTCGTGAACTGAATCAAGTCGTCACGTGTGGCGTTCCCGAACTCCCCGTCACTCGAGATCGTCTCCGGGTCAACGCGATATTCGAACGACCCGACACGGAACGGGGTACCCGCGATGACTTGCATGTTTCGATTGAGCAGTAAGATATCGAAACTGCTCTCGTCATCGATTTGGCCCACATAATCTTGAATCTCGTTCAACTCCCCGCCATCGAGATATAGGGCGGCGAGTTTCGTATCTTCTTTCAAACGGTCGCGCTCCGAGTCCAAGTAGAAATCTTTGAACAGCTGACCGAGCACGATCCCGAGCGTGAGCAACACACCCGTGACAAGCAGGATGAGCGTCGTTAAAAAGCGCGAGCGATACGTCTTCATTCGGACATCGGCTCTTCCATCTTATAGCCGAGTCCACGAATCGTCTTAATATATGACGGTTTCTTCGTCACCGGCTCAATCTTTTCGCGCAAGTGGCTGATGTGCACATCGACGATTCGCGTGTCCCCGACAAAGTCGTAATTCCAAATCGCAGACAAGAGTTGATCTCGCGTCAAGACACGCCCTTTGTTCTTCGCCAAATAAGCGAGGAGTTCGAACTCTTTCGGGGTCAGTTCGAGACGTTCCCCTTTTTTGAACACCTCGTAATTCGATGTGACGATCTTCACGTCACCAATCTCGATGACATCCTCATCGACCGCGGCGACCTCGGCCGGGGCCGAACGTCGAAGAATCGCTTTCACGCGGGCGACGACTTCTCGTGGGCTGAACGGTTTCGTCAAATAATCGTCCGCCCCGAGCTCGAGACCGAGCACTTTATCAAACTCATCATCTTTTGCTGTCAGCATCAAGATTGGAGTATTTACTTTTTGTTGACGCAGTCGCTTGCATACCTCGAGCCCGTCTATCTCCGGCAACATCAAATCGAGCACGATGAGTACCGCGTCTTGTCTCTCCGCAAGCTCAAGACCGGTCTTCCCGTCATGGGCAGTCTCCACTTCAAATCCTGCTTGCTCCAAGTTAAATTTCAACAACGTCGCAATCGACACTTCATCATCGACAACAATCACTTTATCGGCCACACGTGTTCCTCCTCTAATGTCTTCTTCATGTTCCATTTTACAAAGCAATCGCGCCCGACACCAACTTCAAAGCAAATCTTTACAAAAACAAAACAAATCCACGTTCTATCCCAAGTGTAGCACGATCCAATCCGTTTCATCTCCACAAAAAAGTCCTGCCCACGATTGTGGACAGGACTTCCTCGTCATGTAAGGACGTTCAAGACAGACCGGACGGAGTCGGCTGAACGCTGAAGCGCAGCCGTCTCGTCTTCCGTCAACTCAAGTTCGAGCACACGCTCAATCCCGTTCGCGCCAAGAATCGTCGGGACACCAAGGTAGAGGTCGTGGAAACCGTATTCGCCGTCGAGATACGCGATGGCCGGCAAGATTCGACGCTGGTCTTTTAAAATCGCTTCGACCATCTCGACGATGGCGGCAGCCGGCGCATAGTAGGCCGACCCGTTCCCAAGGAGCTGGACAATTTCTCCGCCACCTTTTCGAGTCCGATTCACAATCGCTTCGATTTGGTCATGCGACAACAGTTTCTCGAGCGGGATGCCCCCTGCATACGAATAGCGGATGAGCGGGACCATGTCATCCCCGTGCCCACCGAGCACGAAGCCGGAGACGTCTTTCACCGAGACGTTCAACGCCTCGGCGACGAACGTCCGGAATCTTGCCGTATCGAGGACACCCGATTGTCCGATGACACGTTCTTTCGGGAAGCCCGACTCTTTGAACGCGGCATACGTCATCGCGTCGACCGGGTTCGTCAAGACGATCAAAATCGCATCTGGTGAATATCGTGCCACTTCTTTCGTGACCGCTCGCATCACGTTGGCGTTCGTCGAGACGAGGTCGTCCCGACTCATGCCTGGCTTGCGCGCGATGCCTGCCGTGATGACGACGATATCTGACCCGGCCGTGTCCGCATAGTCTGACGTCCCGGTGATCCACGCATCAAACCCTTGAATCGGCGCCGTCTCTTGCATATCGAGCGCCTTTCCTTTCGTCGGGTTTTCGTTGTCTTTCATATCGAGCAGGACGACGTTACCGAGTTCTTTTTGAGCCAAATACAGTGCCGTCGTGGCGCCTGTGAATCCGCTACCGATCACCGAGATCTTATTGCGACGAATCATTGTGCTCTCCCCCTTGGTTTGGCTGATGTCTTACATGTTTTTGATCAATTCATCCGCAAACTCTGAACACTTCACTTCTGTCGCGCCGTCCATGAGACGGGCAAAATCGTACGTGACGACTTTTGAAGCGATCGTTTTCTCCATCGAGTTGATGATGAGGTCAGCCGCTTCGTTCCAGTTCATATGACGGAGCATCATTTCTCCAGACAAGATGACCGATGACGGGTTGACCTTGTCGAGGCCGGCATACTTCGGTGCCGTCCCGTGTGTCGCTTCGAAAATGGCGTGGCCTGTCACGTAGTTGATGTTCGCTCCAGGTGCGATCCCGATTCCGCCGACTTGGGCAGCGAGTGCGTCCGAGATGTAGTCACCGTTCAAGTTCATCGTCGCGACGACATCGAACTCACGCGGACGTGTCAAAATCTGTTGCAAGAAGATGTCGGCAATCGAATCTTTTACGATGATTTTACCTTCTGCCTCGGCTTTAGCTTGTGCATCGTTTGCAGCCGCTTCGCCTGACTCTTCTTTGATGCGGTCATACTGTGCCCATGTGAAGACTTTGTCGCCGTATTCTGCCTCAGCGAGCTCGTAGCCCCAGTTTTTGAAGGCGCCTTCTGTGAACTTCATGATGTTGCCTTTATGGACGAGCGTGAGCGATTTACGGTTGTTCGCGATCGCGTACTCGAGCGCGGCACGAACAAGGCGTTTCGTTCCTTCAGACGAGACCGGCTTGATGCCGATACCAGATGTTTCTGGGAAACGGATCTTGTTGACGTTCATCTCTTCTTTCAAGAAAGTAATCAACTTCTTCACTTCGTCGCTGCCTGATGCGTACTCGATCCCTGCGTAGATGTCTTCTGTGTTCTCGCGGAAGATGATCATGTCTGTATCCTCTGGGCGTTTGACCGGTGAAGGAACGCCTGTAAAGTAACGGACCGGGCGCAAGCATGTGTACAAGTCGAGTTCTTGACGGAGTGCGACGTTGAGTGAGCGAATCCCGCCGCCGACCGGCGTCGTCAATGGACCTTTGATGGCAATCAAATATTCACGGATTTCATCAAGCGTCTCGTTCGGGAGCCATTCACCTTTTTGGTTGAACGCCTTCTCCCCAGCGTACACTTCCATCCATTCGATTTTCTTCTCGCCGCCATATGCCTTCTCGACAGCTGCATCAAAGACGCGAACTGCTGCGTTCCAAATATCAGGACCTGTGCCGTCCCCGATGATGAATGGAATCGTTGGTACGTTTGGTACGTTGAGCGCACCGTTTTCTACAGTAATTTTCTGACCTTGTGTCAACATATGAATCCCCCTAAGTACATTACTGTAGGCCGACGCTTGCGCCGACCTACGTCACTTGTTAGTTTACCAAAGTTTATGTCTAAATTGTGACTCGATCTTTTTCGTTCGCCTTAGCGCTCGTTGACCGGCACGTAAGAACGATGCGCTTCGCCGACATATTCCGCACGTGGACGGATGAGACGGTTGTCTGCGTATTGCTCGAGGATGTGGGCGATCCACCCAGACATCCGTGACACGGCGAAAATCGGCGTGAACAACTCTTCGTCAAGACCGAGCGCATAGTATGTGGATGCCGAATAGAAATCGACGTTCGGCTTCAAGCCTTTTTCCGTCTCGACGAGGTGGTCGATTTTCTCCGACATCTCGTACCATTCCGGCTCACCGATTTGGGCTGTCAATTGACGACTCATCTCTTTCAAGTGTTTCGCCCGTGGGTCGCCGTCCTTGTAGACGCGGTGACCGAAGCCCATGATTTTCTCACGACGCTCGAACTTGCCGCGAACGTAATCCTCGACTTTATCGACCGATCCGATTTCATGCAACATCTTCATGACCGCCTCGTTGGCACCGCCGTGGAGCGGGCCTTTCAATGCACCCATCGCCGCCGTCACGCCCGAATACATATCCGAGAGTGTCGCGACACAGACGCGGGCCGTGAACGTCGATGCGTTCAATTCATGGTCGGCGTGCAAGATGAGCGCTTTGTCGATCGTCTTCTCAGCGACTTCACTCGGCTCTTCTCCGTTCAACATGTAGAGGAAGTTGGCCGCATACGACAAGCCTTGCTTCGGCGCGACGGGTTGCTCCCCTTTACGAAGTCGTGCGAACGCCGTCACGATCGTCGCGATTTGCGCTTGAAGCCGAATCGCTTTACGCATGTTCGCCTCGTCACTCATATCTTCTGACTCGTCGTCATAAAGAGCGAGTTGCGAGAGCGCTGTGCGAATCGTCGCCATCGCGTTCGCCGATTTCGGCACCCGTTCGAGCGTCCCGATGACGTCTTCTGGTAATTTGGCTTCTTTCACGAGCGCTTCAGAGAGCTCAGTTAATTCATCTGCTTTTGGAAGACGGTCGTTCCATAATAGGAAAACAACCTCTTCAAAAGTGGCGTGGTCCGCCAAATCGTCGATTGTGTATCCTCCGTAAGTCAATTGTCCGTCGATGATCGAACTGACTTTTGAGGCCGCTGCCACAATTCCTTCTAATCCTTTTGTCGTTGACATCAATAACTCCCCCTCAGTCTTTAAAAGTGATCGACCGCATCATACAGTCTGTTGTGTAGGGAATAAGGGCGGGAAGTCGAACACTTTCCCCAATCCGTTTCGAGCTCGCTCCACCCTGTCCTTTATCTAGTATAAACAATTTACTGAAAAAAAGAAATGTAAGCGTATCCAACCGTCAAAAAATGTCAGAACCATTTTTCTAACAGGCTAAATCCACCTAAAATCAAAGCGGCGATCCCGGCTCCAATCAGCGGTCCAACCGGCACGCCTTTCATGAAACCGACGGCTAGGATGGTACCGGCGAGGAGTGCCGTCGTCACGACCGGGTCGACGCGCATGAGTTGAACGCCCTGGGCCGCGGCGAGCGCGACGAAGATCCCGGAAGCGAACGCGATGATGCCGACCGGCCCTTTAATACTATTCCACAATTCCCTAAACCCGATGTCACCGGTCGCAATCGGGACGAGCACGGCAATCGTGATAATCGTCACGCCCCAATGGATACCTTTTGAGGCGAGCGTCGGGAACAGTTGGTCGCCGAACCCAACGGCTTTAATAATCAATAGGACGCTGCTGGCGATGATGACCGACTGGTTATGGGAGATAACCCCGATCAACACGAGCAGCAATAAGAATAAATACGCACTCATCATAGACTCTCTTTCTGAATGGAAAAAGAACCGACTCATGAGAGAGTCGGTTCGATTGGCATTCGATTACGCGTTGTAGATTTTACCAGTAAGTGGGTCGATCGAAATCATCTGACCGTCACGGAGCGTTGATGTCGCAGACTCGACACCGACGATGACTGGTTTACGAAGCGATGGTCCGACGATGCCGGCATGGCTCGTCAATCCGCCGTCTTCCGTGATGATTCCAGCCGCTTTTTCAATCGCTGGCATCATTTCTTTATCTGTGAACGGTGCGACGAGGATCATACCCTCTTTCGCTTTCGCGTTCGCTTCTTCCGCATTGTTCGCAACCACGACTTCGCCGACGAGACCGCGCTCACCGATGCCGCGTCCGTTCGCGAGGGCGTGACCGACGATGTGAACTTTCATCATGTTCGTCGTTCCAGCAGTCGCAGCCGGGATACCAGCCGAGATCACGACGAGGTCACCGTCTGTAACAAATCCAGCGTTACGAGCTGCTTCTGAAGCTTGTACCAACATCTCATCCGTGTTGTTTGGCATCGTGTCAGCCACGATTGGGTACACGCCCCAAACGAGGTTCAATTGACGTGCCACACGCTCTGACTCTGTGACCGCGATGATGTTCGCCTCTGGACGATACTTCGCTGTACGAGCAGCCGTGTAACCTGATTGTGTCGGTGTCAAGATCGCTTTCGCGTTCAAGTTGATTGCCGTGTGGGCAACCGCTTGTGAGATCGCATCCGTCACCGTGTGCTCACTGCGCTTCTGACGATCTTTGAGCAAGTTTTTGTAGTCGAGCATTTGTTCCGTGCGAACAGCGATCGCTGCTTGCATTTGAACTGACTCGATTGGGTAGTCCCCGGCAGCCGTCTCACCAGAGAGCATGACTGCATCTGTCCCATCAAGGATGGCGTTGGCAACGTCAGATGCTTCCGCACGTGTCGGACGTGGGTTGCGTTGCATTGAGTCGAGCATTTGTGTAGCCGTGATGACCGGTTTCCCGAGGTCGTTACACTTCTTGATCAATTCTTTTTGAACTGGTGTGACTTCTTCTGTTGGGATCTCGATTCCGAGGTCACCACGAGCGACCATCAAACCGTCAGAGATTGCCAAGATTTCGTCGATGTTGTCGACACCTTCTTGGTTCTCGATTTTCGGGTAAATCTTGATGTGTGACGCGTTGTTGCGTTCAAGAAGTTGACGAATCTCAACGACGTCAGACGCACGGCGGACGAACGATGCCGCGATGACATCGATGTCTTGTGAAATCCCGAACTCGATGTCGGCGATGTCTTTGTCTGTAAGGGCAGGAAGGTTTACCTTGACGTTAGGCAAGTTGACACCTTTCTTCGTCTTGATAACGCCTTCGTTTTCGATGACGCAGCGAAGATCACGGTTCGGGAGCTTCTCAACGACAAGGAGACCGATGAGTCCGTCATCGAGCATGATGCGTGACCCGACTTCAACGTCTTCGTAGAGACCTTCGTACGTGACCGAGAAACGATCTTTCGTTCCGACGATTTCTTCTGTCGAGACGATGATGACTTCTTTTCCTTTTTCGAGGAGTGCTTTTCCGTCTTCAAACGTATGTGTACGGATTTCAGGACCTTTCGTGTCAAGAAGAACCGTCACGACTTTGCCGGCAGCTTTTGCTGCTTCGCGGATGTCGCGGATACGTGCGCCGTGCTCTTCATAGTCACCGTGTGAGAAGTTGAGACGGGCGACGTTCATACCGGCTTCAATCATTTCCGGAAGACGTTTCTCTGAAGCTGGTCCAATCGTACATACAATTTTCGTTCTACGCATAAATAAAAACCTCCTAGGGGATGTATTACATTTACACACAGAAAACGGGGGGTCAACCGACCTGATCCCGTCTCTGTGGAGTTCACTGGTACTCGTTAAATCGAAAGTTGGTTCGAAAGATCGATCAACTGCATATCGAGCGTGTGCTTGTTGTGATCGAGCGCTTCGTCGATATCGAGATCCATCAACTTACCGGCACGAATGCCGACGACACGTCCTGCCTTGCCTTCGAGTAAAATCTCGACAGCGTAAGCACCCATGCGGCTCGCAAGCACGCGGTCCGCAGCAGTTGGGGAACCGCCACGTTGAATGTGTCCAAGAATCGTCACGCGTGTCTCTGAGTTTGTCTTCTCAGCGATCATTTTTCCGATCTCTTCCGCACTGCCGGCGCCTTCAGCGACGACGACGATCGAGTGTTTCTTACCGCGAGCCACACCATGGTTGATGCGTTCCACGATCGCACTCAAGTCTTCTGGACGTTCTGGGACGAGGATTGACTCGGCACCACCGGCAAGACCGGCATAAAGTGCGATATCACCTGCGTCACGGCCCATCACTTCAATGACATACGTCCGTTCATGCGACGACGCCGTGTCACGGATTTTGTCAATCGCATCAAGCGCCGTGTTGAGCGCTGTGTCGAATCCGATTGTCGCATCTGTACCCGGGATATCGTTGTCGATCGTTCCCGGCAGACCAATTGTTGGGAAACCGAGTTCTGTCAACTTTTGGGCGCCACGGTATGAACCGTCTCCACCAATTACTACGAGCGCGTCGATGTCGAATTTCTTCAACTGCTCGACCGCTTTCGCACGACCCTCTTCCGTTCTAAACTCAGGGCAACGGGCCGAACGTAAGAATGTTCCTCCGCGTTGAATGATATCGCCGACCGAACCGAGGTTCAATTCGACGAGATCTCCTTCGATTAGACCTTGATAGCCGTTATACACACCGTACACTTCTAGACCTTCGAAAATCGCTTTTCGGGTCACGGCACGGACTGCAGCGTTCATTCCGGGGGCGTCTCCCCCACTTGTTAATACCGCAATTCGTTTTAAATTCACGTCACTCACCTCTTATGTGTTTTAACGAAATCTGAAAATAAAATACCATGCCTGACCTTTGTTTTACAACACAAGTATGTGAAAAAAAAACATGGGGTACGTTCGGAAACGGTCAACCGGTGAACGATTGAACGGTTTGGCTATGCGGTTGTTACCGTTTTCACGAGCCAATTGTGCCAATTTGATGATATTTGGCGGCACGAGCGCTTAACAGCTCGTCTCGACTCTGTTGTCCTAAGTCTTTGATGTGTTGTGTTAATACAGGCTTCAGAAGTGAAGACTGTAATGACACATCCATATGCGCGCCTCCGAACACTTCCGTGACGACTTCATCGACGATCCCCAATCCATACAAGTCTTGTGCTGTAATCTTCATCGTCTCAGCAGCACGTTCCGCAAGTTTCGCATCCTTCCAGAGCAATGCGGCCGCCCCTTCCGGCGAAATGACGGAGTACGTGCTGTTCTCGAGCATGAGCAGACGGTCGCAAACACCGATGCCGAGCGCACCGCCAGATCCGCCTTCCCCGATGACGACGGAGACGATTGGCGTCTTGAGCGTCGCCATCTCGAACAAGTTGCGCGCAATCGCTTCACTTTGTCCGCGTTCTTCGGCGGCTCTACCCGGATACGCCCCTTTCGTATCGATGAACGTGATGATCGGGCGATTGAACTTCTCCGCTTGTTTCATGAAGCGCAATGCTTTTCGATACCCTTCCGGATGGGGCATCCCGAAATTCCGCGCCATGTTCTCTTTCGTGTTCCGCCCGCGTTGGTGTCCGATAATCGTGACCGGTGCACCGTCTAGCGTCGCAATCCCTGCGACGATAGCCGCATCGTCATATCCGTGCCGGTCACCGTGAAGTTCAATGAAATCTGGGAATAGTTGATTGATGTAATCGAGCGTCGTCGGCCGTTTCGGGTTCCGAGCCAACTGGACGCGATCCCACGGTTTCATATTCCCATAATTGTCTTTTTCTAATCGGTGTAACTTCGCTTCGAGATGGCGAATCTCACGAGACAAATCAATACCTTTCGTCTCGGCCGTCTCGCGAAGTTTATAAAGTTGTTCGTTCACTTCTTTGATTGGATCAAACACGGTTTACACCTCCACCATGTAACGTGATCATGTTGTGTAAAAACGTACGCATCTGTTCACGATGCACGACGGCGTCAAGCTGACCCGCCTCTAATAAAAACTCAGCGGTTTGGAAGTTTTCCGGAAGCTTTTCACGAATCGTCTGTTCGATAATCCGGCGACCGGCGAACCCGATGAGCGCGCCCGGCTCGGCTACGTTCAAATCGCCGAGCATCGCGAAGCTCGCGGAGACCCCGCCCGTCGTCGGATGCGTTAAGTAAGCGATATAAAGAAGGCCGGCCTCATCATGTTGCTTCAATGCGATTGACGTGTTCGCCATCTGCATGAGGCTGACCATCCCTTCTTGCATACGCGCGCCGCCAGAAGCGGTGAACAAGACGACCGGCAAGCGTTCGGCGGTCGCTCTTCTTACGGCTGAAGCGATCGCTTCCCCGACGTAGGCGCCCATCGAACCCATCCGGAAGCGTGCGTCCATGACGCAGACGACGAACGGTTGACCAGATATCGTTGCCCGTCCGCAGACGATGGCTTCTTCGATTCCGGTCCGCTCTTTGTCTTTCGCCAACTTTTCTTCATATTCAGGAAAGTCGAGCGGATTTCGCAACACATTCGGTCCTGCAAACTGTTCAAACGAGCCGCTGTCGACGAGCATCGCGATGCGTTCATCGGCACTGAGCGGGAAATGATACCCACAGTCGCATACTTTATGGTGTTCGTTCAACTGTTTCGTGTAATGCATATATTTACAAGCTGGACATTTTGTCATCAACCCTTGCGGCGCATCAATCTTTGGTTCGCGTTGGCGCAACGGCATGTATCGTTTTGGTTTCTTGAAAAAAGCAGTCATCGCTTCCCCCTCGTTCATTCCGGCATCCCCACTTTACGCCACATTTCAAACAGTTCCGTTCGTTCGTCTAGGCTATATAAGTCACCTGTCTCCGTCCCATCATAAAAGCGGTTGACCTCGCTCCAAATGCGGATGAACAACTCGTTCTTCAAACTGAAGATGAGCTGTTGACGGAACAGGCGGTCCGAGGTCAAGACCGCTTCGAGCGCCTGCACGCGCTCTCTCGTCGGTTCGACTTCTGAGAACGCCAATCGTTCGAGCAAACGGAGCATCTCGACAATGTCGGTCGCTTTCGTCTGCTTCGTCACGATAAACTCAGACAAAATCTCGATGTAGCGATGTCGATCTTGCTCACACAAGAACGTGCCGCCACCGTGCCGCGTCTCGACGATCCCTAAAAAACTGAGGGCGCGCAACGCTTCTCGGACCGAGGACCGGCTAGTCGACAACGTCTCGGCGAGTTCGCGCTCTGACGGGAGACGATCTCCCGGTTTCAATGACGCCTGAACGATTAACGAACGTATTTTCGAAATGTTTTCGTGAAATGAGGATGCGTGTTTTCCATGCATCTGACCGTTCAACTCCCTTATTTAACATGGCATTCTCTCTAAAGTGGTCAGACCAATTAATCAGATTATACCACTTTTTATGACTTGGTACTAGTTTTCGTACCAGCCACTTTCGAGTCCACTCGTTTCAAGACGACTTCCGTCTCACCGAACCGTTTCTTCAACGCCTGCATCAACGATTCCGTCGGATTGACCGAATACGCGGAAGCGAGCTGCTTCACTTCTTTCGAGTCCGAAAAGCGACAAACGACCGGCACATCGCCCGGTGACGCATGTAGCAACTCTTCGAGCTCCGCGAACGTCTCGCGCCGAAGACGGACGAACAACGCCTGCCCGTGCAATGGCCGCACGCGTTCGACGATCCATTGGCGGCGGCCGTCCCGCTCATTCGAATGGACTTCGAGCAATAGGACGTTGCCGCTATAGAGCGATCGGCCGAACGCTTGGAACACGCGCGGGAAGATGACGACTTCGTCTTGGGTGACGCCGTCGTCGACCATCATCACACCCATGTCCTCATGCTTCTTCGTTTTGAACGTGCGAATCGCATCGACGTATACGACGACAAATCCCCTTTCCCCCACTGATACTTCATCGAGCGTCACGGTCGTCACATTGAGCGGTGCGACTGTCATTAATGGTGAATGGACGATCCACGTCCCGAGCGCCTCCCGCTCTTCTTCCGACCAGTTCGGTTCGACCGGCTCTGTCCGTTTCAAACCGAGCGCGGACAGTTCATCCGGCAAGAGATGGGTATCCGCTTGTTCGCGTAGACGCGTCACGGCGAGGAACGCTTGTCTACGCTCACCGTGATAGAGGCGATCGAGCGCACCGGCACCGAGCAATCGCCGCAGCTTCAACTCGTCTTTTGCGCCCCACTCCATCAACTCTCGCAACTGTCCTACATCCTTAAACGTTTCATGATGCGCTATTAAACGCTCGACGTCCCGCTTCGTCAAGCCTAGGATCGCCTTGAGCCCGAGTCGCACGCCCGGACCTTCAAGGAACGGGCCGGCTTGTCCGTGTAACACGTCAGGCGGATAGATTGGGATTTTATCTTTTCGCAACATCCGTACGAGTTGACTCGTCTTGTCATAGGTCGTGACATAAAACACCCGTTGAAAATGGGCTTTCACATAGGCGAGCCGGTAGCTGATCAGGCTGTATGCGACCGCGTGCGAACGGTTGAATCCGTAGCCGGCAAACTTCTCGATCCACGAGAACACTTGACGCATCGAGTTCTCTCCGTAAGAAGCGGCAGACCGCTCGAGAAAACGCACCTTCTCGACTTCGATCGTCGCGACATCTTTTTTGGCGATGGCCCGTCGTACCAAATCCGCCTCGGCGTACGAGTAACCGGCCAGTTCACGCAATAGACGCATCACTTGCTCCTGATAGACGAGGACGCCGTGCGTCGTCGTCATCAGTTCACCGACGACCGGGTGGACCGGCTGATAGGGCATGCCGTGCTTGCGCTTCGCGTACGTCTCGATAAACTGCATCGGTCCCGGACGATAGAGCGACATCGTGACGACGATATCTTCGAATGCGGAAGGCTTCACTTGACGGAGCGCCTGTTTCATCCCATCCGACTCGAATTGGAAAATGCCATCCGTGTCACCACGGGCCAACAGACGAAGCGTCTTCGCATCGTTGAGTGGGATCGTCTTCAACGAGAACATCGCGTCGGACTCACGGATGAGCGTCTCCATCTGCCGGAGCCGGGTCAAGTTCCGCAAGCCGAGTAAATCAATTTTCAAAAGACCGAGCGCCTCGAGATCCTTCATATTATATTGCGTCACTTGTTCGCCATCCGTCGGTTGGAGCGGCGTGACGTTCTCTAACGCCTCCCGGCTGAGGACGAGTCCGGCGGCATGGATGGAGGCTTGGCGGGGCAATCCCTCGAGCTCCGAGGCGATCTTCAATAACCGGGACCGCTTCTTACTGCCGGCGAACCATTTCATCTTCGTCGGATTAGACCGCACGCCTTGAAGACCGTCATCGCGCACTTGTTTGCTGGCCGCCTGCCCTTCTTCGAGCGTCATGCCGAGGGCACGGGCGACGTCGCGGAGTGCCGCTTTCGCCCCGAACGTGGCAAGCGTCCCAATCTGGGCGGCATGATGTGCCCCGTACTTCTCGAGCACGTAGCGGACGACTTCCTCACGGCGCTCGTCTTCGAAGTCCAAATCGATATCAGGCATCGATACACGTTCCGGGTTCAAGAAACGCTCGAACAGCAAGTCAAACTGAACCGGGTCGACCTCGGTGATGTCGAGGGCGAAACTAACGAGCGAACCGGCCGCAGATCCGCGCCCCGGCCCGACTTCAATCGCTTCACCCTTGGCGAAACGAACGATGTCCTCGACGATGAGGAAGTACGAGGCGAAGCCGGTCCGTTCGATGACCTCGAGTTCATAGCGCGCCCGCTCGAGATACGGTTCACGGAGCAACCCCTTCTGCTTTAGCCGTTCGGCGACGAGCCGCTTCAATCGTGGATAGGCTTCCGACAATTCAGGGATGGCAGCAGCCGCTTCCGGCAACTGAATCGGCTCGACGCCTGCCTCGAAACGCTCCAATTCGGCGAGCTCGTCTGCATCGAACCAATCGTTCATCTCGCTAGGCAGACGCACATGGCGCCCTCGGTGATGGATGTCCTCTTCCGAGATGACGTCCCCTTCCCCGATCGCTACCAAAGCGCGATACGCCTCAAAGTCGTCCTGGCGCATATACCGCGTCTCCGGAGCGGGGATGAGCCGGACACCGAGTTCCTCACGCATTGCCCGCAGCTGCTTCAACACGAGGACGTGCTCTGTCGTCTGCGGTGCAGGCAGACCGAGCCATAGTCGGTCCTCTTTTACGTGATTGAGCAATTGATGGAAGAGGCGACGACGATGCATCGGGTCGCTCGTCTTCCAATTATCAGGTAAGACGACGATGGCGAGTTCCGTCGTTTCGGTGATTGCCCCTCCCCCAACGTACCGGTACAACTGTTCGATGTGGCTCGCCTTGACAGCGTAAGCGAGCACCGCCACGTCCAGCCCGTCGACCCGTAGCACCGTACGCAAACCTATGACCGGTTTGACGTTATAACGCGCACACAGCCGAAAAAATTGAGGGACGCCGTAATATGCGTCGTCGGCGAGCGCCACGGCACGGCTACCACGTTCGGCCATCTGTGCCACATAGGCTTCCAACCGAACCGTGCTCTGCATCAGACTATACGCCGATTGGACATTCAAATGAAGCATCTGACCCCTCCTCTCTTTTTTGATTATTGTCAAACTCCTATCACCACTTCTCTGATACAATAATTATAGACAAAAGTCATCGTAAAAGGGGGTAAAAGCGTATGATTATTAATCGGGGACAAATCGCGCGCGATAAACTGGCAGATTTGCAAAATGGACAGACCGTGTTCGCCGACAGCCCGGAGATCATCGAACGGCTCCGCAAGTACATCACCGAATATCAACTCGATGTCGTCGAGGACGTGACCGATCGCGGCACGTGGTTCATCCCAAAAGCAGACGAGACAAAATGAAGAGAGCTGACCGCGGTCAGCTCTCTTCATTTTCGAACGTATACGGATGCGCCACCTCGTCAAGCGCCGCAATGACGTCATCCATCTCTTCCCACTTGTCAATCGTCGCTCCGGCGGCCATTTGATGCCCGCCGCCACGATACCGCTTCGCCACCTCGTTGATGACCGGGCCTTTCGAACGGATGCGGACGCGAATCTCATCCTTGTTCTCGACGAACATGACCCAACACTTTAAGCCTTCGAGCCCCGAGAAGCTGTTGACGAGTTGTGACGCCGCCTCGGGCGTCGCATGAAACGTCCGGAGCACATCCGCATCGATTTTCACATAGCCGACCCCCGCGTCCGTCACGTGGACGTTTTGTAAGACGTAACCTTGAAGTTGCAACGTCGCCAAATCGGTCTTATACATTTGACGATATAGCCGGCCCGTGTCAATGCCGAACGATAACAGCTTCGCCGCCACTTCGAACGTCCGTGGCGTCGCGTTACGGAACTGGAAACGCCCCGTGTCCCCGACGATGCCGGCAAACAAGAGGAAGGCTGATTCTTCGTCGAGCGCGAGCCCCCACGCCTCTGCGAGCTCAGCAATCATCTCAGACGTCGAACTGACCGACGTGTCGACGATCTGTTGTGTCGCGTACGGATCTTCATCCGGGTGATGGTCGATTTTGACGACCCTCTTCCCTTTGAGCGCATGTGGCCCGTCAATTCGCTCGTGGTTGGCCGTATCGAGGACGAGGACGAGCGCTTCGTCGTACATCTCCGGTTCGACGTGTTCCATCTTCCCTAAAAACTCTAAATCGCGCACGATTCCACCGACGACATACACGTCCTTCTCTGGATACGCGCGTTCGATGATGCGTTTTAGCCCCAACTGACTGCCAAGGGCATCCGGGTCCGGACGGACGTGTCGGTGAATCAAAATCGTCTTCGCCTCTTCGATTGCTTGTTTGATGCTTGCTGCTTCTGGCCAATGTGCCATAGCCATTCCTCGCTTTCTTGAACGTTATTCTATGGTATGATGATAACAGATTACTTGTCTGAAAGGGGTTTCTTCACTTGGCTCAACTTGTTCTGATCGGGCTCATCCTGTTTGCCCTCGGCGCTTACTTCGTCTATAAACGACGTGCCTATCTTACGAAAACGCCGTATCGAAAAGCATTGTTCAACACGCAGGCCCTCATTTGGCTCAGCATGTTCCTCGCCTTGTTCGCGATCAACCAAATGATTGGCGGGTTCATTCTCGACTCGACCGTCGGCTGGATTGTCAGCATCGTCATGCTCGTTCTCGGTGTCGGCAATGCCATCGTCGGGTTCATCCGCTACCGGAAACTCTATCCGCTCGCTGCCGATGAACCGATTCACCAATCGTGATGATATAAAAATGAGCTGATGAATCCATCAGCTCATTTTTATTAGCGGTCAATCAATTGTGCCGTCACAAGCGCCTTGGCGACGAGTTGCGTCCCTTGCGTCATCTCGACGTCAACTTTCCCGAACTTCCGTCCGAGATCGAACACGTTGGCCGAGACGCGGATTTGACTCTCGATTTGAATCGGCTTCATGAAATAGACGGTGATGTTCTCGACGACGAGATCCCCTTTTTTCATGTGACGCAAGCTTCGCGTCGCCCCCTCGACGAGGAGCGTCGTCAACACGCCTGACGATGCCGTCCCCATATGGCTCGTCATCTGCGGTGCCACTTCGACGGTGAACGCCGTCCCGTTCGAGGTCGGGTCTTCTTTCAACTGGTTCGTGATCATGTTGTCGAACGTCTCGCCGACTTGTGGCTGCCGGTTGGCGAGCTGGAGCGCTTTTAACACATCCTGTCGACTGATGATGCCGAGTAGACGGCCATAGTTGTCGACGACCGGCAACATCTCGATGCCTTCCCATACCATCTGATGGGCGGCGTTTGTCACGCTCGTCTGGACGCCGACGGTGATCGGGCTTCTCGTCATCACTTTCTCAATCTCCGTGTCATGAGACCGATCGATGATGTCCTTCGCCGTGATGACCCCGACGACTTTCATTTGGTCATCGATGACGGGATAGCGGTTATGTTTCGTCCGCTCGTTCAAGTCGTGCCAACGCTTCACCGTATCGTCCGCCTTCAAGTAGAACGTGTCGTGCAGCGGGATGACGATATCGGATACGAGTAAAATCTCCTTTTTAATCAAACGGTCGTAGATGGCCCGGTTGATCATCGTCGCCACCGTAAAGCTGTCATACGACGTCGAGATGACCGGCATGCTGTATTTATCGGCCATTCGCTTCACTTCGTCCGTCGTATCGAAGCCCCCGGTGATGAGGACGGCTCCGCCAGACTGCAAGACGAGCTCGTGTGCTTTCTCCCGGTTCCCGATGATGACGAGCGAATCGACGTCGATATAACGCATCATCGCCTCGAGCTTCATCGCACCGATGACGAATTTCGAGAGTGTCTTATGAAGGCCGTCGCGACCGCCGAGCACTTGCCCGTCGACGATGTTGACGACTTCGGCGAACGTCAGCTTTTCAATGTTCTCTTTATGCTTCCGCTTGATGCGAATCGTGCCGACCCGTTCGATTGTCGAGACGAATCCCAAGTTCTCGGCTTCTTTGATGGCCCGGTAAGCCGTTCCTTCTGAGACCGCCAACTCTTTTGCGATTTGGCGAACAGAAATCTTGGCTCCCACATCGAGCGACTCGATATGTGCAATGATCTGTTCATGTTTTGTTGTCATGTCACGAGTCCCTTCCCTTAATACATTTTCTGTCACTTTTAGTATACTGTATCAGTCCAACTTGTTCAAACTGTACTAATGAAATGGTTACATTTCCTTTCTGATTTTGAAAACGATATAATGAGTTCGAACATCATTGAACGAGAAGGAAGGGATCGACTTGAACCAACGAACGAACCAAATCGCACAATCTTTGGCGACGAAAGGGTTGGACGCCGCGTTCATCACCTCGAAAGCGTCCGTCTTTTATTTCTCAGGCGTCTACGCCGAGGCCCACGAACGGCTCATTGCCATCCTCGTCTTGAAGAACGGGACGACGGCCATCGTCTGCCCCGCCCTTGAGAAAGGGATTGTCGAGGCGAGCGACTGGACGGGCGACATCGTCACCTATATGGACCATGAGAACCCGTGGGACAAAGTCGTCAAACTGTTCCTCGACCAACAAATCGTCCCAGAGCGCATCGGCATCGAAGGCGAGCATTTGACATATAACCGGGTCGAACAACTCCGGGCCGGTTTCGCCGGACTTTCAATCATCGATTTGACCGAGGAGTTGCAAGCGCTCCGCATGATCAAGTCGCAAGACGAGGTCCGTGTCATGAAGCGCGCCGCCGAACTCGCCGACATGGCCATCGAGGCGGGGATTCGCGCCCTCCTTGAAGGCGTGACCGAGCTCGAGGTCATTGCCGAAATCGAGTATGCGATGAAGAGACAAGGCGTCCGTGAGATGTCCTTCGACACGCTCGTCCTCTTCGGCGAGAACAGCGCCGACCCGCACGGTGTACCGGGAAACAACCGGTTGAAGCAAGGTGACTTCGCCTTGTTCGACCTCGGTGTCGTCTGGCAAGGGTACTGCTCCGACATTACGCGGACCGTCGTATATGGCGAGGCCAGCACGAAACAGCGCGAGATATACGAGACGGTCCTCCAAGCAGAGCTCGCCGCAATCGACGCGGCGAACCTCGGCGCGACGCTCGGCTCGATTGACATCGCAGCCCGTCAAGTGATCACGACGGCCGGATACGGTGAATACTTCACGCACCGCGTGGGCCATGGGATTGGCATCGAAGTCCACGAGTTCCCATCGATGGCAGCCAACAACGACATGACCGCCCAAGCCGGGATGACGTTCACAGTCGAACCTGGCATCTACCTTCCAGGCGTCGGCGGTGTCCGTATCGAGGACGACGTCGTCATGACCGAGAGCGGCCCGATCTTGTTGACGAGTTATCCGAAAGCACTTCAAGAGATCAAATAAAAAAACCAGCCCGCGCGGCTGGTTTTTCTTATGGACTTAATAAAACAAACGATACATGACGTCCCGTTGTGGCACATCAAACCGTTCCATCCGTTCGAGAAACGCACGCTTATCATACGGTACGGCCTGTAGCGCGATCGAGACCCCGGACTCATCGAGTGAGAGGATGCCGTATCGAGCCAAGTCGTCCCGCGCGACGCCGAGCGCACCTGGGTTGAGGTAGCGCTTCGACTCGTCCTCGAACGAATGGATCGGGTGATGATGTCCGAAGCAGATGATGTCCGCCTCATAGTCGCCGAACAGTTGTTGCATGTTCGGAAGCGTCGCCTCGAGAATCTCATGGAACGGGTCCTCGACAATCGGCGCCGCTCGCTTCGCCAAAGGAATATGATAATGGATACCATAAACCCGCTCGTTGCCTACGACTCGGTCTATCGTTCGCGGTAACTGAAATAAAACATCGGTGTACTCCGGACGCAACGTCCGGGCGACCCACTCGTGGTGCGGGCGCGTATGCGCATAGCTCGCAGGATGGCCTTTCCCTTCAAGGAGCGACAGCACGGCCTCATCGTGATTCCCCGTGATCATCTGGACGCCGCGGTCGAGCAGACGGGCCATGACCTCGTTCGAGTCTGGCCCCATCGCAATCATATCCCCGAGACTCCACACGTCCGTGACGCCTGCCGCGTCCAACTGGTTGAAGACGGCATCGAGCGCCTGGACGTTCCCATGGATATCCGTCAAGATGGCCAATTTCATCTGAATCCCCTCACTTCCGGTATTGATGGACGACGTTCACGCCCCCGGTCACATCGATGACTGCTCCCGTGACCATGTCCGACTCTTCGGCGAGCAAGAACAAGATCATCCGGGCGATGTCCTCGCCTGTCCCGTGCCGACCGACCGGTGTCTGGTCGTCGGCCTCGGCTGCGTCAATCCGCATTTCTTTTTGCGCCCCGACGATGTTCCCCGGGTTGATCATATTCGCCGTGATTCCATGGGCCGCCTCTTCGAGCGCCACCGACTTCGTCAAACTGACGAGACCGGTCTTCGCTGCGGCGAAGGCGGAGCGATGCAGCCAGCCCGGGGCCGTCGCGCTTTCCGGAAAGCCGTACGTGATGATGCGCCCGAACCGTTTCGCGCGCATCGCGGGGATGGCCCGCCGCATGAGCCAAAACGAGGCCGACAAGTTCCCAGTGATGACCTCGTCCCACTCTTCGTCCGATAAGTCGATGAGACATTTGCGGTCGAAGATGTAGGGCCCTGCATTCAAGATGAGCGCATCCGGCTCACCGAACCGCGCCACAGCCTGCTCGAAACCGTCAAGCACCGCTTCTCGGTCCGTGAGCGGCGCTTCAATCATATGTAGCCGTTCGTGCGTCCAATCAATCGGACTCCGTTGTAGCACGCTGACGTGCCATCCTTCCTCTAACAACCGTTCTGTCACAACCCGGCCGATCCCTTTGGCCCCGGCCGTGATGACCACGTGTTTCATCGTCATCCCTCCTCTGTAACATCTTACCCGTTCCCGCGCCCCATTTCCAAACTTCAACCTGCTCGCGAAGAAAGTTGTGAAATTTTCACACAATCTCGCCAGAAGCGGGCGTGAATTTTTATAGAAGTGGTATACTATACATGTAAGCCGCACGTACATTTCAAGCGAAAGGTTGGGATTTACATGGCAATTGTCTACAAACATATCCTCTCTGCCGTCGACGGCTCGAAAGAGGCGGAACGTGCATTCGAAACAGCTATCGACGTCGCGCTTCGTAACGATGGGAAGCTGTATATCGGTCACGTCATCGATACGCGGACGTTCGCCACGGTCGAGGCGTATGACCGGACAATCACCGAGCGCGCCGAGACGTATGCGAAAGAGTTGCTCGATGACTACGTCAACCGTGCCCGTGAGCGGGGCGTCAAAGAAGTCGAGACCGTCATCGAGTACGGCTCCCCGAAAGTGACGATCGCCAAGAAGATTGCACCGAACAATGAAATCGACCTCATCATCTGTGGCGCGACTGGTTTGAACGCCGTCGAGCGCTTCTTCATCGGTAGCGTCTCCGAGAGCATCGTCCGCTATGCCAAGTGCGACGTCCTCATCGTCCGTCAATAAAAAAGAGATCAGCGCCGGCGAACCGCACCGGCGCTGATCTCTTTTTTATTTATAACACTTTGACGGTGACCGTCTTGCGCCCAAACTTGAGCGCTGCACTTTGCGAGTACATCAAGATATCGATTTTGTTCCCTTTAATCGCGCCACCCGTGTCTGCCGCCGTGTAAGTCCCCATCAACTTCCCGCCGACGTACACTTGTACTTTCGAACCGAGCGGGATGACGCGCGGGTCGACCGCGACGACGTTATGTTTTTGCGTGCGAACGTTCCAGCCGAGTGCCGTCTTGCCCGAGCAGCCTTTGCAGTAAGGCGTGTAGGCCGATGCGTTCATCGTATACGTTTTCACGCTCGACTTGGCGACCGGTTTGACCGTGCGTAAGTATTTCGTGGCGATCCAGGCCGTCTTCCCTTTATAGTTGACGCGAATCCAAGCGCCCTTCGAACCGGTGCGCTCCAACTGGTGCCCTTTATTGATCTTCCCGAGTACTTTCCCTTCCACGTGCGCCGCCGCCCGAACGTTCAACCCGTTCACTTGGCTTTGGACATACGTTTTAGAAGCTGCCTCGACTTGTTGTTGTGGTAATAGCATGGCAAATGTCATGACCGTCAGTAATAAGACCGTTCCAATTTTTTTTAGCATGTGGTTCGTCCTTTCCTAGTCGGTTTGTTTGTCGTTGTTCATGTTGTCATGTTCTAAGGTGTTCGATACGCGTACAGTAATCCGATGAGTCAAGACGAGTATGTTTCGTCCAGATAACTATATGACGAATCTAGACGATGTGCGTTTACAACTAAACTTCATTTGAGTGACATGAAAGTTACGGTTATGTTACAAAAGTTCTTGTTTTTAAAGAATGATGACGTTATTACATCGAGGATTGAACTTTCGTAATATTAATTTACATTTAATGGTTTTATTATGACGTGATCGTTACAAAGTTTCGTTTTTTCGTCCTGATTGTTACAAACGAGGATCACTAAGCTGACCATTCTCCTATCGAGAATTTGCGCGAATTAGGTCCACAGCACTAAAAAAGGCCATCTTGTTCCATGTGAACAAGATGGCCTTACGTTACGATTGATTAGGCGTGTGTCTCGACGAGGTTCGCGATGCGGACCGTGTCGCGCGCGATGACCAACTCTTCATTCGTCGGGATGATGATGACTTTGACTGGTGAATGCGGATAGTTGATAAACAACTCTTTGCCGCGTGCACCGTTGTTGAGTGATGGGTCCCAGTAAACGCCCATGAACTCGAGGCCACGGAGGATACGCTCACGGATGACGTCCGAGTTTTCCCCGACGCCGGCTGTGAAGATGATGGCGTCAACACCGTTCATCTCTGCCGCGTATTGTCCGATATAGCCGTGGATGCGGTTCGAGAAGATTTTGAGTGACACTTCGGCACGATGGTTGCCTTCAGCTGCCGCCTGCTCGATGTCACGCAAGTCACTCGAGATCCCCGAGAGACCGTAAACGCCCGACTCTTTGTTCATGACGTTCAAGACGTCTTCAGCTGACTTGCCCGTCTTCTGCATGAGGAACGGGATGAGGGCCGGGTCAAGCGATCCCGAGCGCGTTCCCATCGTGATTCCTTCGAGTGGTGTGAAGCCCATCGTCGTATCGATTGAACGACCACCGGCTACCGCTGCGATTGACGCACCGCTACCGAGGTGGCACGAGATGAGGCGCAAGTCTTCGAGCGGACGTCCGAGAAGCTCGGCCGCACGTTGCGTCACGTACTTGTGGCTCGTCCCGTGGAAACCGTATTTCCGGACACCGTGCTCCGTGTAATACTCGTACGGGAGGCTGTACAAGAAGTTCTCTTCCGGCATCGATTGGTGGAACGCCGTATCGAACACCGCGACTTGCGGGACGTTCGGCAAAATCGTCTGGAATGCACGAATCCCTGTCAAGTTCGGTGGGATATGGAGCGGTCCGAGTTCGACGAACGATTCGATGTTCTTCATGACTTCCTCGTCGATGACGACCGAATCTGCGTACAACTCTTTTCCGTGAAGGACACGGTGCCCGACCCCTGCGATTTCATCGAACGATGCGATGATTCCGAGATCAATCAATTTTTCGAGCGCGAGCTCGACCGCTTCTTTGTGCGTGTGAAGCGGTGTCACGACGTTGAACTTCTGTCCTTCGCCGTATTTGATTGTGAAGATTGCATCGTCTTTCCCGACGCGCTCGACGAGACCGACCGCGAGCATGTGTTCAGACGGCATTTCGAGAAGTTGGAACTTCAATGACGAACTACCTGCGTTGACTGCCATAATTTTTGTCATGTCATACACCTCTTACCTTTCGATTTAAACGGGTATCTTTATCTGTTCTTTTGAAAACCGATAACTGTATCATAATGAAGATACTTGATATGACATATGTTTTTCAAGTCTTTTGCCTAATAAAATTATGTTGTTTTAAACCAATCATCAATCTGTTTCACGATATTGGCGACAGCGCGGACGTCCGTGAACGATGGCAGTTCGACGAGGAGCGCTTGTTTCGGTCGTTTGACGCCTTCTCCGAGCTTTTGAAGCAGGAGCAAACTCTTCGCATACCGCTCGTCTTTAAACATCGTCGTAGGCAACTGAAGCACGCCTTTGACGACGGCCTCTCGGTCCATCCACTGTTTTAATTTCCCTTCGTCATCTTGTTCAAACAAATTGTTCGGGATGACGAAAAGGCCGTGACCACCCGGAACCGTATGCCGCATCGCCTGTTCCATCATCAGAAAGTGAGCGTACGCGTGGCCGTCGGTCCGGTGCAGATCGTACGTCTTCGCCACCTCATCATTCGGATAATAGCCGATTGGTAAGTCGACGAGCGTCAAGTTTGCTGGTTCAACGAACAGCGGCTCGAGCGCGTCTTGATGGAAATAGGAAACCGGCTTCTCGAGCAGGTTACTGATGGCATAAGACAAGCGGAGCATCGTCTCATCGACTTCGACGGCCTGTGCCGTCGCCTCGTTCAATTGCGACAACACGGCATGGACGAGCGTGCCCGTGCCGCTGCCGAGCTCGAGTAGCGTCGCCTTGTCCTCGACGAGCTTCGTCGCCAAATACCCGATAAACAGACTGACCGCATCCGGCGTCGGCTGATGGTTCGGGGGGAGCGTCGTCGTCTCCTCGAGGACGAGCAGGCTGACCGCCTTCCGTACATCATCCATGTCCTCTGACGCCACGTCGACGCGCTCTAGCACTTCAATCAACGCTTCGAGCGGTAAGACATCTAGGTCAGCCACCAATTTTTTCACATCTTGTTTCCAATCTCGGTACAGTTGTTCGAATCGTTCCATCTTCGTTCATCCTTTCCATACAAAACCGGCTCTCTAACTGAGAGCCGGTCGTTTCACTTCTATTAGTGTAGACGATTCCGGAGAATTCGCCAAGCGAATCAGTTTGCTGCCGCGAACGCTGCGAGCGCTGAATCGAAGTCAACTTCGTCCGTCATCTCGTCCATATACTGCACGTATTGGACCGTGCCGTTTGAATCGACGACAAAGACAGAACGGGCCAAAAGACGAAGTTCCTCGATCAAGACACCGAACGATTTTGCAAAGGAGAGATCACGATGATCCGAAAGCGTGACGACGTTATCAATTCCCGCTGCCGAGCACCAGCGACGCTGTGCGAACGGCAAGTCGTTCGAGACGGTAAGTACCGTTCCGCCAAGCGATGACGCCTTCTCATTGAACGCACGCGTCTGCGCATCGCACACACCTGTGTCGATTGACGGGATGACGCTAATCAGCTTTTTCCCCGGATAGGCCGCGAGTGTCACTTCGTCTAATGAAGTCGTCAGTGCCGTGAAGTCAGGCGCTTGGTCGCCTACTTTCACTGGATTCCCTTGAAGCGTTACGTTGTTCCCTTTAAATGTTGGCATTGTTCCATCCCCTTTTAGCGGAATTGTACGTCCCCATCATATCGATGGCACACGCGTCATGACAAGCATCCTGCTTCGACGCTGTTTCAGTTTTTCCCTATATCCAATTAACAAAACACGGTATAATAGGGAAGACACATACGACAAAGGGGATGACTCAAATGAGAAACAACGTGTATTTGTATCACCGAAACGTCAACGATTTCACAAAAGAAGTGAAAAAACTACGGGAAATCGGGGAAAAGCACGGCTTTAACGTCGTCGAACGCCCTGAGGATGCCAACATCATCGTCGCCATCGGGGGAGATGGCGCGTTTCTCCAGGCCGTCCGCTATACCGGGTTCCGCCAAGATGCGATTTACGTCGGCTTCGGCCGCGGCTTGAACGAGTTTTATTGTGATTTCGACATACATAAACTCGATGAAGTCGACCGCTTGTTCTCGGACAACACGGCCCGCATCGAGGCCGGGCTCGAAGTGCGCAAATATCCGCTCCTTTCGGCTTCCATCAACGAATCGACACCGCTTCTCTGTCTGAACGAGGCGTCAATCAAATCGAGTATCATCAAATCGCTCGCAATCGAGGTATACATCGACGATCTTCATTTCGAGACGTTCCGTGGAGATGGAATGGTCGTCTCGACACCGACCGGTTCGACGGCTTACAACAAATCGCTTACAGGCGCCGTCGTCGACCCGCTCATCCCATGCATGCAAGTGAGCGAGATTGCCTCGGTCAACAACAACCGTTACCGGACGCTCGGTTCTTCGTTCATCGTCCACGAGTCACGCAAACTGTCGCTCCGCATCATCGAGGACGGCAACGACTATCCGATTATCGGCATGGACAATGAAGCGCTCAGCCTGAAGTATACCGACCGCATCGACATCGAACTGTCGGACAAGGTCGTCAAGACAGTGAAGCTCCGCAACAACTCGTTCTGGCATAAAGTTCAACGTTCATTCTTCTAATCCCTAAAGAAAGAGCCTCCTGCGCGGAGGCTCTTTCTTGTTACGTCGTGATGACGTCCGCTTCATATACCGGCGTCCCTTCGACGACGGTCATGACGAGACGGTTGTTCAAGATGTCCATCCCCCGAAGGTCAAAGAAGTCTTCCTCCCATACGGTGAACGTCGCATTATAGCTTTGGATGAGCAAGCCGTCACGTCCGTGCGTGTTCGTGGCGACGCGTGGCGAGTACGTGAAGCTCCGGAGCGCCTCATACATCGACAGACGCTCGTTCGGCGCGAGCGTGCTCGAGCCGGCGAATGACTGGCGGGTGACAGCGGCGTAAAGCCCCTTTCGAACGTCGACGTCCGAAATCGGGGCGTCGCTCCCACCGAGGAACAACGCCCCCGTTGCCACCATCGATTTGAAGCGATAGGCGTTGTCGACGCGTTCGTTGCCGAGGCGGTCGAAGAGTAGTTCCATGTCGTCGGACAGGAAGACCGGCTGCGCATCAATCAAGACCGGCAACGCCGAGATGCGCTTCAACAGCGCGTCATCGAGGAGCGACGCGTGAATGATACGATCGCGCGTCCCCCGTTTGGCCGGATATTTCTCAAGCAAGCCGATGAACTGTTCAGCTGCTGCGTCACCGATCACGTGGGCCGCCACGTTCATCCCGTAGGACCGGGCTTTTTTCACGAGCGCCTCGAGATGGTCCGGCCGATGCACTTCGATGCCACGTTGGACCGGGTCGTCCGTATACGGTTCGGACAACAGCGCCGTCCGGCCGCCGAACGAGCCGTCGACGAACAGTTTCATCGCCCCGAAGTCAAAGCGCGGTCGCTTGTAGAGCGCATCGTGTTGAAGCACACGGTCGACGATTTGTTCATGGACGAGCAGATGTGCGTGAAATGGGACGTCACCGAGCACGTCTTCATACGCCTGAATCGTCTCGAGCGGGTCACCGTGATAGAATAAGTCCTCGGTATGGGCACCGACGATGCCGTGACTGAACAAGGCGTCGACGGCCCGTCGAATCGAGGCGACGTTCTTCTCTTTGTTGCCACCGAGTTCGCGGTGCAACAAGTCGAGCGCTGCGTCATAGAGCACCCCGTTCAGCTTCCCTTCCGCATCGCGCCCGAGCTTTCCGCCCTCGATAACCGTATGATGAATCAAGCCGAGCCGCTCGAGTCCTTTCGAGTTGACGACGGCCACGTGGCGGCACACCCGCTTCAAGACGACGGGACGGTCCGGGATGACCGCATCGATCATCTCGCGCGTCGGCATCTCGCCGAGCAGCCGATCGTTGAACCCTTCCGCGACGAGCCAATCATCCCCGCTCGCCTTTTGTTTCATCGTCTCAAGCAACGCGTTCAAATCGGTCGTCTCCGTCGCATCGACCCGATCGAGCGCTTCCCCGTATCCGATTAAATGGATATGTGAGTCTGTGAACGCCGGATAGACGCTCTTTCCTTCAAGATTGACGATGTCCTGAATACGCCCCGCATATGTACGGCGCAGCTGCCCTTCTTCCCCCATCTTCAGGATGCGGCCATGTTCGACATACATCGCCCGACTCATCTCGCCTTCTTTATTCAACGTATAAATCTTTCCGTTCACCCATAACGTTCCCATCACATAACTCCTCCTCGATTCAAAAAAGATTGACGTCTACGTTAATTCCCGTTTACGTCAATCTTCATGCATAGATTATTTTCGAAGCAATTCTTGGTGCTCGATTCCCTTTTCGACACGTTGACGAATCTGACGCGGCGCCGCTTCATCGAAACGGCCGAGTACGCGCTCGCCGATTTCGACGGCCGTCCCATACTCCCCGTGCAAGAACTTGTTCTCAGCGAGCGTCAAGGCGATGTGCACCTCGTTGTCACGACGGCGATAGCGGTTCGCATACTGTAACAGCTGTTCGGCGTACGTGACTTGACGAAGAAGCGCCTTGACCCGGTCCCGGAAGTTGTCCATCGTCTCTTCGATGTCGTGGCTCAAGCCGACGATGTACGTCATGTTGAAAGGCGCCTTCTCGAACTGCTCATCGAGCGACTGGACACTCTTTTGCAGTTGGCGCATGTCGTTCATCAAATCGTTCGGCACGACCGGCATCGCGCTCTTGGCGAGAAGACGACGATGGGCGGACAGTTCACGTTTCCAGCCTTCGAGCTTGTTGCGCACTTCGAGTTCTTCTTTTCGGAGCGAGTTCGTGTTGTCGATAAACCGTTCATGCATGGCCGCGAATTGATCGAGTGACCGTTTCGCTTCCTGCACTTTCGATTTAACGAGGCTGAACGGAAGCATTTGGGCGCTGAGCGCTTGCTCGATGTCATGGACGTTCGCCGAGAGCGTCGTCCGTTCCCGCTCGAGCTGCTCGAACTCTTCGCCGACCCGGGCGTTAATCTCATAGTTACTGATTAGGCGAGACATCTCTTCGTTCAATCGCGTCATGAGTTCTGTTGTCTTCTCATCACGTTCACGGACGGTCGCGAACTCTTTTTTCACGTATTGGCGCGCGTCGACCTCGGTGCGGAACGCTTCGAACAGTTGATCGATATCCGAGCTCAATTGTTGCATGTCCGTCTCGAAATGGTCGAACTCGAGTCGTTCGATGCGTTCCATAAGCGCTTGACGTCGGTCTTCCGCCTGTTCGATTTCTTCCATTAAACCGAGCGGTTCAAGGGCGTATCCGTCCATCTGCATCTCTTTATGACCCGAACGGAGCTGGTTGAGCTGCTGACGCAAGTCGACTTGGACGGTCCGCACGAACTGCGGGATGACGCCGACGAGTTCACGGATGTGCGTGACTTTCGCCGATAAGTCCTGTCCGGCTAAGAACGCATCCGACACTTGGCCTTCTTGCTTGAGTGTCATCATCTCGTTTCGCTTCGCCTCAGCGGCTGCAATCTCGGCTTCGACGAGAGGATACGTCGGTCCGAAGGCGTTGTTTTGCGAAACGAGTGTCTTCCGTAGCTGGTATAGCTCTTTTTCGTCTTTCTTGACGATGTCGAGGAGCGAGTCATGATGTTGATTGAACTCATCCATCTCGTCGAGCATGGCGTGTACCATCGTCTCGAGTTCTTCAATCAACTGTTCCGTCGCGTCCAAGTCCGATTTCACTTTCAAGAAGCGGTACTTATCGAGATCTTCTTCCGACCGATAAAGCGATTCATCGATTTGGCCGGTATGGACGCTGACGAGCTCGTCCCACGACTGATGCCAGCGATCGAACTTCTCTTTTGTCTCGCCTTCCATCGGCCACTGCTTGAACTTTTGAAGCTCGGCCGGGATACTCGCACTGAGAATACTTTGTTTGCGAATATCCAAATCATCAATTTTTTGGTAATACTTTCTTCGAATGAGCATACTAGCGAGCATGGCCCCTAGCGCGATGACGATGATTCCAATTAAAATCCCGTATAATCCGTAATCCATCTTTGTCACAACCTCCAAGCCGCTTTCATGGACTTATGTATCGTAAAGAAGAAAATGATGTATTTTATAAGTATAGATATACTTAATCATATTATACAACAGTGGATTTGCATAGGTTTTCCAATGGTTTGACGTGAGAATGTTGCGCGCTCATAAAAACATTTCGGAAGACAAATTGAAAAAATGCGTGTACGATGATGCATATCTGAGCTTGTATTCATATAGGAGGGAATCATATGTTTCAAACGACTGCTTACTCTGGCGACTTGGCCGCCGGCTATGAACTGCTGAACAAACAACTCGCTGCACTGTTAGAAGGCGAAACGAACGAAGTCGCGAACCTCGCCAACGCGAGCGCGCTCCTTAACCAATTTCTAGATCGGATCAACTGGGTCGGCTTCTATATGAAGAACGGTGACGACGCGCTCATCCTCGGCCCGTTCCAAGGTCTCCCAGCTTGCGTCCATATCGCATTTGGGAAAGGCGTATGCGGGACAGCCGCTTCAACGCAAGAAACGCAACTCGTGGCGGACGTCCACAAGTTCCCAGGGCATATCGCCTGTGACGCCGCATCGAACTCAGAGATCGTCGTCCCGCTCGTTCGCGACGGCGAGACGATCGGCGTGCTCGATATCGACAGCCCCGAGTTCGATCGCTTCTCAGAAATCGACCGTCAAGGCCTCGAGCAATTTTGCCAGACATTACTTCGCTTCATCTGATTGACAAGCTGTTTTATTCATCGTATACTATTTTTTGTGCATGAAATGACGATAGCAGTCATCGACAGACGTATCCACCTTTCGGGCCTCGACGTTGTCGGAGGAGCATCTCGTAGCTTCGCTATCAAGTGAAGGTGCTTGAACCTTGAAAGGGGCGTCACCCGTCTTTGACACCGTTGTTCTTTTGTGCAAAATACATGAACAACAAGGAGGAGTCCAAACATGGCTCGTTACACAGGTCCAGCTTGGAAACTCTCGCGTCGCTTAGGCATCTCGCTTAGCGAAACGGGTAAAGAATTAGCAAAACGTCCTTACGCACCAGGCCAACACGGCAATGGTCGTCGTAAAATCTCTGAATACGGTCTTCAGCTTCAAGCGAAGCAAGCACTCCGTCACATGTACGGAATCAACGAGAAGCAATTCCGTCGCATCTTCAACGATGCAGGGAAAATGCAAGGAATTCACGGTGAGAACTTCATGTTCTTGCTCGAGTCACGCCTTGACAACCTCGTTTACCGTATGGGCCTCGCTCGCACACGTCGCGGCGCGCGCCAACTCGTCAACCACGGTCACATCCAAGTTGACGGTTCACGTGTAGACATCGCGTCTTACCGTGTAAAACCAGGTCAAGTCATCTCAGTTCGTGAGAAGTCTAAAAACTTCAAAGCGATCGCTGAAGCGCTCGAAGTAGCACCAGCTACAAAAGACTTCGTCACGTTCGACGCTGAAAAGCTCGAAGGTACGTACGTACGTCTTCCTGAGCGCGCTGAGCTCAACGACCAAATCAAAGAGCAATTGATCGTCGAGTACTACTCACGTTAATGCTTTTATCCCCTTTCCCGCCTCGGCAGGAAAGGGGATTTTTCATTTCTTTAAAATCTGTTCACGAATCCGGCCCATCTGGGTATCGAGCGCATCCGCCATGTTCGCCGCCTCGGTCAGCTCATGCCGGGACGCCTCAGGGATTTGCTGCTGATACTTGTATTGGAGTTTATGTTCCGTCGCCGCCCAAAAGTCCATCGCCAGTGTCCGGATTTGAATCTCGGCCGGCACCCAGATGACGCGCTCGGCCAAATATACTTTCGTCCGGACGATGAGATGGAGGCTCCGGTATCCGCTCGGCTTCGGATGCTTGATGTAATCTTTGATTTCATCGATTTGAAGGTCGTCCCGCTTCTTCAAATGGTCTAGAATCGCATAGATGTCGTCCCGGAAACTCGTGACGATGCGGACACCGGCGACGTCATGCACGTGATCCCAAAGCGCGTCCACTTCGAGCGGCAATTCTTTTTGCTTCATCTTCCGGACGATGGACGGAAGTGTCTTCATTCGCGTCTTCACATGCTCGATTGGGGAGTAGCCGAGCCGCGTTTGCCAGTCGAGGTCGATAATCCCAAGGTCACTTTCAAGCTCTGTGATCGCCATCTCATAGTAGCGGAATCGCTCTCGCCAATGATGAAACTGCTCGCCGAAAAACTCTTCGATTTCCATAGTCTCTCCTCCTCTTTTCTCTTTCCATCGTACCAAACAAACGTACGTTCCATACATAAAAAACCGTCCATTCTCGTAACGTGACGAGAATGGACGGTTGCATCAGACGTGGCGAATGACGAAGTATTTTTTCTTACCACGACGGATGATCGTGAACTCACCGAGCGTATCGGCGCGTGTCACCGTCTTATCGAGCGCTTGTTCACGCTCGCCGTTCAAATAGATGGCACCGTTTTGCACGTCTTCCCGTGCCTGACGTTTCGATTGGACGATCCCCGCCTCGACGAGAAGGTCGACGAGGTTACGCTCACCATCGAGTTCGTACTGCGGCATCCCTTTGAACGCCGCGTCCATGTCTTCCGGTTTCAGTGACGCGAGGTCTCCGCTGAAGAATGCGTTCGTGATTCGCTCAGCCTGTTCAAGACCGGCTTCCCCGTGGACGAGCTTCGTCATCTCTTCGGCGAGACGGCGCTGGGCAGCACGTTTCTCCGGAGCAGCTGCAACTTCTTCCGCGAGCGCATCGATCTCTTCGTGCGTCATGAACGTGAAGTATTTGATGAACTTGATGACGTCGGCGTCATCGACGTTAATCCAAAACTGGTAGAACTCGTACGGTGTCGTCTTGTCAGCATCGAGCCAGACCGCGCCGCCAGCCGTTTTCCCGAACTTTTGACCGTCCGACTTCGTGACGAGCGGCACGGTGAGACCGAACGCCTTTTCTTGATGACCGAAACGGCGGATGAGTTCGAGTCCAGCTGTGATGTTCCCCCACTGGTCGCTCCCACCGACTTGAAGGCGGCAGTTCTCTGTTTCGTATAACTTCAAAAAGTCGAACGATTGCAATAACATGTACGAGAATTCCGTGTACGAGATTCCGTTTTCCAATCGTGAATCGACTGAGTCTTTCGCGAGCATGTAACTGATCGGGAAATGCTTTCCGACATCACGTAAAAAGTCGATAATCGATAGTTCCGCCGTCCATTCGTAGTTGTTTCGGATCGTGATCGGGTTCTCCCCTTCTAACGGGAGGAAACGGCTCAATTGATCCTTGATGCGGTCCGAGAATTCTTTGACCGTGTCGAGCGTGTTCAGTGACCGTTCGTCCGAGCGTCCAGACGGGTCGCCGATCATCCCCGTCGCTCCACCGACGAGGGCGATGACTTGATGTCCCGCCTCTTGAAAACGTCTGAGCGTCAAAATCGGCAACAAGTGCCCGATATGGAGCGAATCCGCTGTCGGGTCAAATCCCGTGTAAAGCGTCGTCGGCTTCTTCAACTGTTCTTTCAATCCTGCTTCATCCGTCATTTGGTTGACGAGTCCTCGAAATGCTAAATCATTCAATAATTCCATTTGTCCCACTCCTTCGATTGACATAAAAAAACGCCCCTTCTCATATCGAGAAGGGACGGAGATTCCGCGGTACCACCCTAATTGCCACAGCTGTGGCCACTTTACATGAGAGATAACGGTCTCGACCCGGCCGAACGGCATGCTCCAAAAGTGTAATTCATCAGTTGACATTGGCTAGTTCACAGCATCCACTAGCTTTCTGGACAAGCGGTCCACCGACTACTTCGCTTTCTTCATTGCATCGATATAATGACTATGCCATTCATTTTATAAGTTTGGTTTCCACGTTGTCAATAACAAGATTGAAACTTGCAACGAAAGGTCGATTCACGATAAGGTGGGGAAAGACTTGTGCTATAATCGAATATATTACTGTCTGCAATCGATTTACACCATATGAAGGAGGCTGTCATGCTGCAAAAGATTCGAGACTTATGGAACAATCCAACGTCCTTGAAAGCCCGCCGTTATGCCAATGTATTTTACGATGTGTCGTGGAACGTACTCCTGCTCACGATCATCTCCGTTGTCCTCATCGGTTTTTTAGGCGCCGGAATCGGCGCCGGGTATTTCGCATCGCTCGTCAAGGACATGCCAACCCCTGCCTATAAGACGATGACGTCCCAAATCAACACGTACTCGTCGACCTCTGACATTTACTTCGGAAGCGGAGAACGGATCGGGAACTACACGACCGATGAAGTGCGTACGCCGATTCCAGTCGATAAAGTATCGCCGTTCGTCATCGACGCGTTGTTAGCGACCGAGGACGTCGAGTTTTACGAGCATGACGGGGTCGTCCCGAAAGCGACGCTCCGTGCCATCTTGCAAGAAGCGACCGGTTCAGAAGAGCGGACCGGCGGCTCGACACTCACCCAACAGCTCATCAAGAACCAGATGTTGACGAACGAAGTGTCGTTCGAGCGGAAAGCGAAAGAGATTTTGCTCGCGCTCCGCCTCGAAAAAGCGATGGATAAAGATGAGATTTTGAACGCCTACTTGAACGTCGTCTCGTTCGGACGCAACTCGATGGGACGCAACATCTCCGGGATTGAAGCAGCGTCTCGCGGCGTATTCAACACGTCGGCAGAGAACTTGACACTCCCGCAAGCGGCATTCCTTGCCGGGATTCCGAAAAACCCGTTCCTCTACACGCCATATTATCAAGGCGGAGTCATTAAAGAAGACGTCACCGCCGGTATCAACCGGATGAAGACGGTACTGAATCGAATGTACGTCGCCGGGAAAATCACACAAGAAGAATATGATGCGGCGTATAACTACGATATCACGCAAGACTTCATGAAGACACAATCGAAGCCGCGCGACCGTTATCCGTATCTCGTTGACGTAGCGGAACGTGAGGCGCTCGCTATCGTGACGAACCACTTCTTACAAGAAGACGGAATCAACCTGAACGAACTCGGACCAAACGAACGGAACGAAGTCCGTTCGACTTACGGGAAACGGGCGCACAACGCGCTCCGTCAAGGCGGTTATAAGATTCACTTGACGCTCGATAAGCAAATCCACGAATCGATGCAACAGCCGGCTAAAAATGCCGATAACTTCGGTCCGAACCAAAATGCGGACGGGACGAGCTATCCGGAACAGACCGCCGCGGTCATGCTCGAGAACAAGACGGGCCGTGTGCTCGGCTTCGTCGGTGGACGCTATATTAACGGAAAGACTGAAGAATATAACCACGCCACGCAGATGACTCGTCAAATCGGATCGACCGCAAAACCGATTCTCGTTTATGCGAATGCGATCGAGGCAGGCATGATCACACCTGCGACGACGATTATCGACGAAGAATACTTCTATCAATATGATTACAGCGAACGGAAAGACCCGGTCAACAACGAAGGGAAAACGTACCGCGGCCCAGTCACTGTCCGCGACGCGCTCAAACTATCATTGAACGTTCCTACCGTCAAAATTTATGAAGAACGGAACCAAATGGAGGCTGACACACAGAAACTCATCGATATGGGCATCGGCGTATCGGATACGAACCGAAAAGCCTCCTCGATGGCACTCGGTGTCGGTGAAGTCAGCCCGGTCAACCTCGCGTCGACGTATGCGATGCTCGCCAACTACGGCGAACACGTCAGCCCGTACTTCGTCGATAAAGTCGAGTTCCAAGGCGAGATCATCTTTGAGGCCCAGCCTGAGAAGAAACGGATCTACTCCGATCGCACGGCCTACCTCGTCGTCGATATGTTGCGTGACGTGTACACGTCAGGTACGGCGACGTACGCCAAGTCACTTTTGAACGCCCCGGGCGACTGGATGGGCAAAACTGGAACGACACAAGAGAAACGAGATTCGTATCTCGTCGGCTCGACGCCAGACGTCACACTCGCAGTCTGGTCCGGTTACGATAACCAAAAACTCGGGATGACCGATGCTTACCCATACGGCCCATACTACCAGCGGACGCAACGGATTTGGTCACAAATCGTGAACCGCGTGTATGCGGATAAGCCGGAGACGTTCACGAACGCACGCTTCACGCAACCATCTAGCGTGACGTCAAAAGACTTCCAAGACTCTGGAACGTTCTCAGAGAAGAAGAAAGTCGAAGAGAAGAAGAAGGAAGAGGAAGCGAAGCAGAAAGCAGAAGAAGCGAAACAAGAGGCGGAAGAAGCGAAACGCGAAGCTGCTGAACAAAAAGATGCCGAGGCGAAGAAAAAAGCCGAGGCGGAAGCGAAGAAGAAGGCAGAAGACGCGAAGAAAGCGGAAGAAGAAGTCAAGAAGAAAGCCGAGGCTGAAAAGAAAGCCCAAGAAGAAGCTGAGGCCGAGGCTGACGCGGACGAATAAGCAAGACAAAAAGGTCGACACCGCGGTGTCGACCTTTTTTTTCAATCAATCTTCCATTGTCGATAAATCACCTGTCTCAAGATTCAATTCCCATGCCTTCAAGACACGACGCATAATCTTACCGCTGCGCGTCTTCGGCAACTTGTCTTTGAACTCGATTTCCCGAGGTGCCGCATGCGCCGCGAGCCCCTCTTTGACAAACTTTTGAATCTCCGCCTTTAACTCGTCGGACGGCTCATAGCCTTTCCGGAGCGCGATGAACGCCTTGATAATTTCGCCGCGGACCGGGTCCGGTTTCCCGATGACACCGGCCTCGGCGACAGCTGGATGCTCGACGAGACGACTCTCGACCTCGAACGGTCCGACACGCTCGCCTGCCGTCATAATGACGTCGTCGACACGGCCTTGGAACCAGAAATACCCGTCCTCATCCATATAAGCCGAGTCACCCGAGACGTACCAGTCGCCCCAGAAGTAGCTCTCATACTTTGCATCGTTCTTCCAAATCTTGCGCATCATCGACGGCCATGGCGTCTTGAGTGCCAAATTGCCCATCCGATGCGGCGGGAGCGGTTGTCCACGGTCATCTAAGATGGCCGCCTCACAACCCGGGATGGCTTTCCCCATCGAACCCGGTTTGATGTCCATCGTCGGATAGTTGCAAATCATCATCGCCCCGGTCTCGGTCATCCACCACGTATCATGAATACGTAACCCGAACGACTCGTTGCCCCAGCGGATGACTTCCGGGTTGAGCGGCTCACCGACCGAGAGGATATGACGGAGTGACGACAAGTCGTACTTCGCGAACGCCTCATCCCCGGCTCCCATGAGCATCCGGAATGCCGTCGGAGCGCTATACCAGACCGTCACGCCGAAACGCTCAATTACCGAATACCAAAACTCCGGATTGAAACGTCCCCCGACAATCACGTTCGTCGCGCCGTTCAAGAATGGTGCGAAGATGCCGTAACTCGTGCCCGTTACCCAGCCCGGGTCCGCCGTGCACCAGTACACATCGTCCGGCTGCAAGTCGAGCACCCATTTCCCTGTCATCAAATGTTGAATCATCGCATTATGGACGTGCAACACGCCTTTCGGTTTTCCTGTCGAGCCGGACGTATAATGTAGGATCATGCCGTCTTCACGGTCGACCCACGTGATGTCGAGCTCCGTCGTGGCGCGTTGTGCCAACTTCCGATAATCGATGACTTTCCCCGACTCGTTGACGTCGTCCCCGACGATGAGAATCGTCTCCAACTGCGGCAACTGCTCCAACGGGATGCGCGGTAACAGCGCCTCGGTCGTCACGATCACTTTCGCTTCCGAGTCGAGCAGACGGTCGTGGACGGCCTGTTCCATGAACGCTTCAAACAACGGCCCAACGATGGCGCCAAGCTTGATCGCACCGAGTAAAATAAAATAAAGTTCTGGACTCCGTGGCATGAAGATGAAGACACGATCGCCTTTCTCCACTCCGACCGATTTCAGAACGTTCCCGGATCGATTGCTTTCTTGTTTCATGTCAGCGTACGTGTAGCGCTCTTCCCGATCCCCATCGAAGTAGAGCAAGGCCAATTTCGTCGCGAGTTCCCCTTCTGCGTGACGATCAATCGCCTCATACGCCATGTTGACATTTCCGGTCAAATTCCAAGACAATAACGCTTCTGCTTGCGTCCACTCGAACGACTGACAAGCATCTTCATACGACGCCAATTGATGTTCCCCTGATAACGCTTTCAATTTTTCCATCGTTAAAGATTCGCCTCCCCTGTAATGAATGGTATAACCACTTTCAGTATAGTGTTAATATTATGACAAATCAATGAATTTCCAAAAACTCCAAAACGGAGTGAAACTCGTCCGATGAAAGCGCTATAATAAGAGGTGAAAAAGGTGGTGACTCCATGGAAAAACAGTATCATTCAAAAGTGTGGGAAACCTCACTCGGAGCCGTAATCATCGATGGACCGATTGAGAGTGACGTGCTTGCGACGTATCGCCTCGATGAAGGGTTGACGGCGTTTCGGGAGCCGGAAGACCAACACAAAGCGCTCGTTGAAATCGCGGATTTGAAAGAAGGACGCATCATCGTCGCTCGCGTCGAAGAATTGATTATCGGCTATGTGACATACTTGTATCCAGATCCGTATGAACGATGGAGCGAAGGCAACGATCCGTATATTCTCGAGCTCGGTGCCATCGAGGTCAGTCCGCGCTTTCGCGGTCAACGCATCGGGAAGCAGTTACTCGAAGTGTCGATGATGGACCCGCATATGGACGACTTTTTAATTTTGACGACAGAATATTATTGGCACTGGGACTTGAAAGGGAGCGGGCTGTCGATTTGGGACTATCGGAACGTGATGGAGAAGATGATGAATCACGGTGGGCTCGTCTTCTTCCCGACCGACGACCCAGAGATCGCTTCGCATCCGGCCAACTGTCTCATGGCGCGCATCGGCAAAAACGTTCGGCAAGAAACGATTGACCATTTCGACTCGCTCCGGCTCCGCCGCCGGTTCATGTATGACTGAGGAGGGTTACGATGCTGATTGAACAAATGATGAATCGCCACGTCGTGACGATTCAACCGACGAATACGATCGCCCACGCGGCAAAGCTCATGCGTGACCATAAAGTGCGTCACCTCATCGTCACGAATCCGGCCCGGCAAGTCATCGGAATCATTGGACAGTTCGAGATGAGCGGAGCGACGAGCGTGTTCCATCCGGAGAGTGAGAGCGCCGACTTTCAAAACCCGGTGTCGAGCATCATGCGGACCGATCTTGTGACGGCACACCCGGCCGACTTTTTCGAAGATGCGGCCGCGCTGTTCTATGAACACCGGTTGACGTGCCTTCCGATCGTCGAACGAGGCAAACTCGTCGGTGTGTTGACCGAGACCGATTTACTTCGTTATTTCGTTCAGCTGACCGGTGCCCTTGAGCCGAGTTCGCAAATCGAGATTCTTGTCGAGAACACGACCGGCACGCTTGAGAAAGTGACGCGCCTTCTCGCCAAGACGAACGTCAACATCATCAACGTCTTCGTCCACCCGACGGAAGACCCGTATAAACGGATCATCTCGTTCCGGGTCCAGACGATGAACCCGCTCCGCATCATCGAACGGTTGAAACGAGAAGGCTATGACGTGCTCGGGCCGGAGATGTCGCAATGAGACCGGCTTACATATTCGGGGAAAACGAGACGTCGTACCGTTTCCATGCGGACCACCCGTTCAACCCGATTCGTTTAGAGCTGACGACTTCGCTCTTGACGACAGCGGGAAAACTGTCACGTGATGAGTGCATCGCCCCACCACTCGCTTCGATTGAAGACTTGGCGCTCGTCCACGACCGCGATTATATCGAGGCGGTCCAAGCGGCGGCAGCCGGCACGCTCACCGGGCTAAAAGCGAACAAGTTCGGGCTCGGTACGGAAGATACCCCCATTTTCCCGACGATTCACGAAGGGGCGGCCCGCCTCGTCGGTGGGACGATGCTTGCGCTCGACCTCGTCGCGAGCGGGAAAGTCGAACGCGCCTTTCACGTCGGAGGCGGACTACATCACGGCATGCAGCGGAAGGCGTCCGGTTTTTGCGTCTATAACGATGCGGCCGTCGCCATCGCCCACGTCCGTAAGCAGTATGGTATGCGGGTGCTTTATGTCGATACTGACGCCCATCACGGGGACGGCGTACAGTGGCTGTTTTATGACGACCCGGACGTCATGACGCTCTCGATTCATGAGACCGGACGCTACTTGTTCCCTGGCACAGGTGCCGTCACCGAGCGTGGGAACGGGAACGGATACGGCTACAGTTGGAACGTCCCGGTCGACGCCTTCACGCAGGACGACTCGTTCCTTCATTGTTATGAGACGGTGTTACGCGAGGCGTGCGCTTGGTTCAAGCCGGACATCATTTTGACGCAAAACGGGGCCGACGCACATGCGTTCGACCCGCTCACCCACCTCGCCTCGACGATTCGGACGTTCGAGCAAATCCCGCAAATTGCATCCCGGCTCGCCGATGAATATACAGAGGGACGGCTCGTCGCCCTCGGCGGTGGTGGTTATGACTGGTTCAGAACCGTACCACGCGCTTGGGCGCAAGTGTGGGCCGGTCTGACACGCGAGGCACCCTATCATGGTGACATTCCGGCCGATTGGATTGCGCAATGGCAGCATCGGGCCGATCAACCGTTACCGACGCGATGGGACGATACGACCTATTCGTTCGACCACATCCCACGGCGCCAGCAAATCGAGGAAAAGAACTGGGAAGTGACGAAACGGGCGTTCTGGCCATTCATCTCCAATGACCGAAAATCACTCTATTTATAAAAAAACACTTAAGCCGTCGACGGCTTAAGTGTTTTTCCGTTTAGTCGTTCCGTAACGAGTCACGGCGCTCAATGCGGTGTGGCAAGACGACGTTTTTCTCTTCGACTTCTTCCGCGTTCAAAATCTTCGTCAAGAGACGCATGGCCACGGCACCAATGTCGTACATCGGTTGAACGACCGTCGTCAATTTCGGACGAATCATCGTCGCAAGACGCGTGTTATCGTGGCCGACGACTTCAAAATCGTTTGGGACCGAGAAGCCCGCGTCTTGAATTGCATGGATGACGCCGAGCGCCATCTCATCCGTTCCAGCGAAAATCGCTTTCGGGCAATCGTCACGCTCAAGCATCTTCTGCATCGCTTCGAGGCCCGAGGCGTACGTGTAGTTACCGAGGATGACGTCGTTCTCCTGAAACGGAAGACCGGCATCTTCGAGTGCCCGGCGATAACCGGCGAACTTCTTCTCGCCGTTGATTTGTTGCTCGAGCGGGCCTGTGATGAAACCGACTTGTTTGTGGCCGTGGCCAATTAACATTTTGGTCGCGTCATATGCCGCCTGCTCGTAGTCGATATTGACCGCCGGCAGGTCATAGCCTTGGTTCAACGTCGCGGCCAAGACGATTGGAACCGGTGATTTCTTGAACTCTTCGACGAGATCTTCGTGAAGACGGCCGCCCATGAAGATGATGCCGTCGACTTGTTTCCCGAGAAGCGTGTTCAACAAGTGAATCTCTTTATCCCGGTTCGCATCCGAGTTCCCGAGGATGATGTTGTACTTGTACATCGTCGCGACGTCTTCGATACCGCGCGCAAGGTCGGCAAAGAAAATGTTCGAGATATCCGGTACGATGACGCCGACCGTCGTCGTCTTCTTGCTCGCAAGACCACGTGCGACAGCGTTCGGACGATAACCGAGACGGTCAATTGCGTCCTGGACTTTCTTACGGGTCGTCGGTTTGACGTTCGGGTTTCCGTTGACGACACGAGAGACGGTCGCCATCGACACCCCGGCCTCTCGTGCGACATCATAGATCGTTACATTGTTACTATTCATTAAAACTCCTCCTACAAGCAATGATTTTCAAACGATTTTCAAAAAACGTGTCAAAAAAGGAAGACAGGTATCTGTCATCATTTTACCCTGTCTTCACGCCATATAAAACGTTTCCAATTGGAAAGCTTACTTTTTTACCAAATCAAGTTGAGGGAATTGTGTCGTCAATCCGTTCACAAATTCATCAAATTGGTCGAAATCGAGCTGTTGCTGGGCATCGGACAAGGCGATGGCCGGATTCGGGTGCACCTCGACCATGACACCGTCGGCCCCGACAGCAAGTGCCGCCTTCGCAGCCGGAAGCAACAAATCGCGGCGCCCGGTCGAATGGGTGACATCGACCATAACCGGCAAATGTGTCTCTTGCTTCAAAATCGGCACGGCCGTGATATCGAGTGTGTTGCGCGTCGCCCGTTCATACGTCCGGATGCCGCGCTCACAAAGGATGATTTGATGGTTCCCGCTCGCCATGATGTACTCCGCCGCATAGATGAACTCTTCGATTGTAGCCGACAGCCCGCGTTTCAAGAGCACGGGTTTATCCGTCTTCCCGACTTCTTTTAGCAAATCGAAGTTCTGCATGTTGCGGGCCCCGACTTGGATGATGTCCACGTATGGAAGCGCTGAGTCGACCGCACCTGGCGTCATGATTTCAGAGATGACTCGTAAATCGTGACGGTCGGCCGCTTGTTTCAACAGCTTGAGCCCGTCAAAGCCGAGCCCTTGGAAATCGTATGGCGACGTCCGTGGCTTATACGCGCCACCGCGCATAATCTTCACACCGGACAAGGCGAGTTTCTCAGCGACGGCGTTCACTTGTTCGAATGATTCGACGGCACATGGCCCCGCAATCAATTGGGGGCGTTCGTTGCCAATCGTCGCCCCGCCAAGCGTGACGACCGTATCCTCGGCTTGACGTTTCCGCGAGACGAGGAGCGTTTTATCGCGGTCCTCCCCTTGCAGCTCGGCAGACGCTTTGAACATCTCTTTAAATAGATGTTGAAGACGTGGCGTCTCAAAAGGACCTCGATTCTCGGCCGCAATAAAATCGAGCATCTCGTGTTCGCGTACGGGATCGTATCGTTCGACGCCTTGAAGACGTTTCACTTTACCAATCTCGACCGCGAGTTCTCCTCGACGACTGAGCAAATCAAGCATTTCTCGGTTCAATTCATCCATTTCACGACGTAATCGGTTCAATTGATCTTGTGGACTCATAATTACCCTCTCATTTCTATGCCGTTCTTTCCAGAAACCTAATTATATCGAACTTCTCTCGCTTTGTCATAGACAAATGGTCGCCGACACAGATTCCACAAAAAAAATACCCAGGAGACCTGGGTATCACCGTTTATTTCTTGCCGTTCTTCAAATCTTGTTTCAACTCTTTGAGTTCTTGTTTCGACTCGTCATCGAGCAAATCCTTAATCGGTGCTTCAAACTCCGATTCATGGTTCGTTGACTCATCACGACTACTCTCCGGTTTGGCCTGTTCTTGTTTCTTGGCTTGGCCAGAAGATGAGTCAGCTTGCTTCGAGTCATCTTTCGTTGCTTCCTTCGAGTCGTTCGATGTCTCGTCTGCCGCCCGATCGAGTTGCTCTTTCACTTCCGCCTCTGCTTCAGCGACGAGTTGGTCGGCCTTCTCCATCGCCTCTTCAATCGACAGTTCATCTTCGTCGACCTGCTGTTTGAGCTCGGCCGCTTCACGGGCTTTGTCCTTCACGAGGTTAAGGACCGGTGCTGCTTTCTCAAGAAGCGGAGCCGACTTGTCGCTTGCGACTTTAATCCATTCTCCGACGACCGGTTCGGCCTTCTCACGGACTTCTTTCGATTTGACCGTCAAACGCTCACGTGAAGTGGCCGTCTTCTCATCAAGGTACGTCCGTACTTCACGTCCACTCTTCGGCGACGTGAGAAGCGCGACCGCCGCCCCGATGACTCCCCCAAGTACGACTCCGGCTAAAAAGCCTCCGCCTGATGACTGTTGTGTGTGTTGTGAATTGTTTTTGTCGTATGTCATGTGTACGTTCCTCCTAGAGATGATTAAGATTTTAATGTGTCATCCGTTGCGACGACACCCGGTGAGACAGACGGTGTTTCTTCTTTCCGTTCACGTCGTCCACGACGACGCGATGGACGTTCGTTGCCAGTCTCAGTTTTGTTTTTCTTGAATAATTCCACAGCGACCGATCCCCATCGGACCGCTTGCGCGATTTGTTCTTTGTTTTCATCGGCTGCCACGTGTACAGACGAAGACACTGTCCGGACTGACTCGGTCACTTCATTGAGTGACGTGCCGAGCTCGTCAAGGGCGTGAGCCACTGGTGCGAGCAATTCTGTTTTCTCTTCTACGTTATCCACGAGACGGTTCGTCTTATGTAAGAGCGCCGTCACTTCCATCGTAATCCCATCCAACTGTCGTTCTAAATTCTCGGTCGTGTTCGCGACGCTACCGAGTGTCCGGTTCACGTTCGATAAGACACGCGCCAAGAAAAAGACGAGTACGACAAACGCGAGTGCAGCAATCAGTCCCGCGATGCCTCCCAATGTGATTTCCATCCAATCATTCCTCCTGTTCAATAATATGGTGGTTTCATTATAGCACCATTATGACTGAAAAGATTTGTCTCAACCGTTTTCGCCATCCGGTCTGATTATTCCTTTACCCGTTTTTATGTTTTCGATTACACTAAAATAGAAATAAATTTAAAAAAGTTAAGGGGTGGACGTATGAGAGATCCAAGAATCACGCAACTCGCGGATGGGTTAATCAACTATTCGGTTAAATTGAAGCCGGGGGAACGCGTGCTAATCGAGAATTTTGGAGTCGAAGAATCGCTCGTCGAGGCACTCGTCGAGAAGGCGTACGAAGCAGGTGGTCATCCATTCGTCTTGTTGAAAGAGAGCCGAATCCTGCGCAAGCTCTACATGGGAGCGAGCCGAGAACAGCTCGAGCTGATGGCAGATATCGAACGGAAACAGATGCAAGCAATGGACGCCTATATCGGTCTTCGTGCCGGGGACAACATCAATGAATTATCCGATGTGCCGGCCGAACAGCAAAAACTTGTCGGCGCGACGATCGGGAAAATGCACACAGAAGACCGCGTCAAAGGGACGCGCTGGGTCGTGCTCCGCTATCCGTCGCCGTCGATGGCCCAGCTCGCCGGGAAATCGACCGAGGCGTTCGAAGACTTTTACTTCAACGTCTGTACGCTCGACTACGGCAAGATGGACCGGGCGATGGACGCCCTCGTCAGCCTCATGAACGAGACCGACCGCGTGACGATTACAGGACCGGGAACGGACCTCACGTTCTCCATCAAAGACATCCCGGCCATCAAATGCTCGGGCCAAATGAACATCCCGGACGGTGAAGTGTTCACAGCGCCCGTGAAAGACTCAATCAACGGCGTCATCACGTACAACACGCCATCACCGTATCACGGGTTCACGTACGAGAACGTGAAATTGACGTTCCAAGACGGAAAGATCGTCGAGGCGACGGCAAACGATACGGACCGCATCAACGACGTGTTCAATACGGACGAAGGCGCCCGTTACGTCGGCGAGTTCGCCATCGGCGTCAACCCATACATCCAACACCCGATGAAAGACATCTTATTTGATGAGAAGATTGATGGTAGTTTCCACTTCACACCGGGTCAGGCGTATGACGACGCTTATAACGGCAACGACTCGTCCATCCACTGGGACCTCGTCAACATCCAACGCCCGGACTACGGCGGCGGCGAGATTTGGTTCGATGACGTGTTGATTCGGAAAGACGGTCGCTTCGTCGTCGACTCGCTCTTGCCACTCAATCCAGAAAACTTGAAATAACAAAAAGCGTGCCCCGGTGGCACGCTTTTTTGCTTACAGCTTCGTCTTCTTGCCGAGCGCTGCCGACATCATCCAAATCTCTTTCTCGAGACGCTCGATGTGAGAGACGAACGTGTCCTCAATCGCTTCGTCCCCGTCCTCGAAGTTCTCCATCGCATCTTGCATCTCTTGGCGAATCTGTTTGAAGTCGCCGATGATGTCTTTGATCATCTGGTCCGTCTCGGCGTGACGATCTCCTTCTTGAAGCGTCGAATGCTCTAAATACTCTTTCATCGTCGCATACGGTTCGCCGTCATTCATGAGCAACCGTTCCGCCACATCATCATAAAGTTCCGCGACGAGGTTATACAGTTCCTCTAACTTCTCGTGGTACGTGAAGAAGTGTGGCCCGCTAATATACCAATGATAGTTGTGGAGTTTCACGAACAAGAGGCCATAGTTGGCCACTTCTTTGTTTAACGTGTTCAATGCGCCTTGGCTTGCCATTCATAACATCTCCTTTTCCGTGGTCAGTCTATAGTATTATTTCCGTCTTATAAGAAAATTAAACACGAAAAAACGAGCGGCCGCAGCCGCTCGCAACTTATGCTTCTTGACGAACAATCTCTTCATACTCTCGTTGATACGTCTGGATATCCCCAGCGCCCATGAACAAGAGCACGGCGTTGTCGTGTGCGCGGAGCACCTGCGTACCGCCACGTTTCAACACGTTCGCCCCTTCGATCCGTGATTGGAGGTCTTCGATTGTGACCGTCCCCTCTTGCTCGCGAGCCGAACCGAAGATGTCACACAAGTAGACCGCGTCCGCTTCAGCGAGCGACGCCGCAAAATCGTCCATGAACGATTTAAGACGGGTGTACGTGTGCGGTTGGAATACAGCCACGACTTCACGTCCCGCGTACTTCTTGCGAGCTGCTTCGACAGTCGCACTAATCTCACGCGGGTGATGCGCGTAGTCATCGACAAGCACTTGATTCCCGAGCGTCGATTCGCTAAAGCGACGTTTTACGCCATTGAACGTCTCGAGGCGATCTTTGACGAGCTCTTTTGGCAAGTTCTCGTAGTCGCACGTCGCGATGACTGCGAGCGCGTTCAAGACGCTATGGTTACCGTAACCCGGGATGCGGAACGTACCGTAGAAGTCGTCCCGTAGGAACACGTCAAACGTCGTGCCGCGATCGGTCGATTCAACGTTTTCAGCCCGGAAATCGTTGTGCGCACCGAATCCGTAATACACAATTGGTACGTTTGCTTGAATGTGTTGGAGATTCTCATCATCTCCACATGCGATGATTCCTTTTTTGACTTGTTTCGCCATCTCTTGGAACGCATCAATGACATCATCGAGTCCAGAGAAATAGTCCGAATGGTCAAAGTCGATATTCGTCATGATGGCATAGTCAGGACGATAATATAGGAAGTGGCGCTTGTATTCGCACGCTTCGAAAACGAAGTTTTTAGAGTCTTCGACCCCTTCGCCCGTCCCGTCGCCAATCAAGAACGACGTCGGTTCGATGCCGCGCATGACGTGGGCCAACAGACCTGTCGTCGATGTCTTCCCGTGTGAGCCGGTGATGGCCACGCTCGTGTAATGATCCGCGAGTTCACCGAGGAACTCGTAATATTTATAGATCGTCAATCCGAGCTCGCGCGCCCGGACGACTTCAGGATGGTCGTCAGCGAACGCGTTCCCTTGCACGACGATTTGACCTTCTGTAATATTTTCAGGATCAAACGGCAGGATCTCGATTCCTTTGCGATTCAATGCTTCTTCAGTAAAAAATGCTTTTTCAACGTCCGAGCCTCGGACTTCATTATTCATATCATTTAAAATTTGCGCTAAAGGACTCATGCCCGTTCCTTTAATTCCGACGAAGTGATAACGGTTCATCTGTAAATAGCCCCCCTAATTCATTGCGGTTTGCGAAAAAATGCGACAAACCTTTGTCATTATAGCAAAACTCTAGGTGTCATGCTATTACAGATTATTGTTTTTTTGATCGAGACGCCGCTTGCGATACATCGCCATTCGGTCTTGCGGTGTCATCATGACGTTTAGCGGCGGGCCTTCTGCTTTGTAGGATACGCTAACAGCAGGCGTCAGTTCCGCTTCATCTTCTACTACAGTCTGCTCGGTGTCGGTCTGTAATGTCTTTGCAACATCCTCGACAATCGGTGCGACTTGTTCAACAGAAGTTTCCTCGACGTTGATCGGTTCGGATGACGCGGCCTCTTTCTCGTCACGGATGACGACTTTTGAAGGTGATAACTCAGTCGACCCCATAAATACCGAAGCAAATCCGCCTTCAAGGATGGATACGTCGCCAAGACCCGTCTTCTCCTCAATCTCGTCAACTGGCTCTCCTTGCGTAGCATCGAAGGTCGGTTCTTCAATTTCCGGGGAAATCGTGACCTCGTTCGCCGGCACTTCAACCAATGTCTCCGGCGCAGCTTCTGGCTCTGCTTCCAAGTCACGTTCAACGTCTACCTTTTCATCGACCGGCTCTTCCATTACCGTCGGCTCGTCAACGACGGCCTCCGGTGCAGCTTCTGGCTCGACTTCCAAGTCACGTTCGACGTCTACCGTTTCAACGACCGGCTCTTCCATCTCTGTCGGTTCGTCAACGACGGCCTCCGGCGCAGCTTCTGACTCGATTGCCAAGTCACGTTCGACGTCTACCGTTTCATCGACCGACTCTTCTGTCTCTGTCTCCTCTTCGACCGTCTCCGGGACGACTGGGGGAGATTGCGCCCCGTGGAACAGCTCGGCCCGATTTACCGTTTCCTCGGTCGCCTCTGGTACGAACGGTTCTGCTGTCGATGCCTCTTCCACATATTTTGAATCAGCGTTCAAATCGGAGCGTGTCTCCGGCGAATGTTCAGATGGCAAATTGATTTTCGGTTTCGGACGCGCGTAGCCGTAAATCGGTGACGGGACGTCCGACGGGATGAACTCTTCTGGTGTCTCGACTTTCGGGACCGGCACCGCCTTTTTTCCTTCTTGGGACAATTCCCGGCGAATACGCTCGGCCTGTTGTTTTAATGAACGTTCATATGCATCCATACTCGATTCCTCGCTTTTTCACTCAATCCTATTTAGCAAAAAATCGGTCGAGTTTAGCGACCGATTTCAAATGCTTTCCCTACTTCATATTCGTCATCTAATACTAAAATCCCTTTTTCTTGCGGTGCGTCAGGCAAATTGAGTTCGCGGGCCGAACAAATCATTCCCTGTGACGACTCACCACGAAGTTTAGACGGACGAATGATCAACCCTGACGGCATGACCGCTCCCGGCTTGGCGACGACGACTTTTTGTCCGGTCGCGACGTTTGGGGCACCACAGACGATTTGGACGGTCCCTTGGTCGGTCTCGACTTGGCATATCGACAATTTATCCGCATCCGGGTGTTTCTCTGCCGATTCGACGTACCCGACGACAAACTTCGGCGTGAAATCGACGCCAGAAAGATCGGCCTCGATGTTTTGCTTGCGCAAGATGACACCGAGCGTTTCAATCAGTTCTGCCGTCAATTCGACCGGCCCGTGCCAGTCGGCCACGTTAAAGTGATTGCTCGCATTAAAAATGTTGTATCCGTTCACTTTTCCATTTGTCGACTTGACGATGGCGACATCGTCTTTCCGTTCGACGATTTGGTGATGACGATCGCCTTCTCTCAATAACACCATGAGCACATCGCCGATTCCTTGACGGTTATAAAAAGCATTGATTTGCATACGTAAATACGCCCCTTCTTTCAAACTAGACACACATAGTTTAGCAGATTATGCGTCGGTTGGTGGGTTCTTTTTTCCAACAATGAAAATTGGTTCGAGTGTCCCGGCCTCATAATGGAACGCGAGCGCCGTGACGGGGATGCGTCCGTTCGTGAAAAAGTCGAACATGAGCTGTTGCATCGCATCGTAGCCGGCATCATTTTGAATGTCGGCGATGATCAACACGTCTTGGTGCGGGACACCGACGAGCATGTCCCCCTCTATCCGTCGCTCCATGACCCGTAAAAAATCATCGTTCAAGATTCGAGACGCCTCGTACCCGTCACGGGCTGCCAAGAAATAAAACGTATTCCCGGCAACCTCGTCTCGTTTCAACTCGGTCGGCAACGTCATGACGTTGTCACGCGCGATGTCCTCAAGACGCTTGCGCGTCATCGATTCAGTCAAATGGCGCTCTTCAATCAAACGATATCCGTTCCCGAAATCGAGGGCATAAAAGATTGCCGTTTCGGCCGTATGCGGTGTTGTGACGAGCGCCTCGCCTTGTTTCGTCTCTTTCGCGAACGAGGCGGCCCGGATGACCGGATAGATGTTTTTCTCATTACCAATCAGCGTGACCGACTCATCTGCCGCGAGGGCCGTTTGAATGTATTCGACGACTTCCTCGATGGCGACGACGCCACGCACTTTTGCTTTCGCGACGAGTGGGGCAAGTCGGATGTTGACGCCGACGCGATCGCTCGTCCGTTCAATGCGGAGCACTTCGTTCTCGCGATCATAAGACGTCCGGTACCCTTCCGCGAAATGACGTTCGATGTGTCGTCTCAGTTCATTCCGTTCCATGGGATCACCCTAATCCGTTCAAGAACGCTTCGACCTGTTCCGGTGTCTTCCGTTCACGGCCGACGTAACGATCGACCTCTTGCCCGTTGTTGAAAGCGACAAAACTTGGAATCCCGAAGATGTCATGCTCTTGTGCGAGTTCCATCCATTCGTCGCGGTCGACGTAATAGAACGTCCAATCGGAGAATTTTGCTTCAATCTCCGGCATGAACGGGTCGAGGAAACGACAATCGCCACACCATGTCGCCGAGAACATGAAGACGCTCTTTTCTTGTTTCGCATTCGTATACTGTTCTAAAGATGTCAATTGATTCATTTTTCACCACTCCTGTTCTTTTTTCCTCATTCATGATAGCATATGTCCGTTCTTACATTCCGCTCTCACGTTTTGCTATAATCGAGGGCGAAGACTATTAGAAAAAGGTGACGATATGACTAAATGGACGCGGGAACAATTGAACCCGGAAATGAAACATCCGCTCGAGCAACTCGTCGGCGTCGTCGGTATGCTCGCCATACTCCGTTACGGCTATTTGTTCATCGATACGGACAAGAGTCGGACCGAGATTTTAATATGGCTCGTCGTCGGCTTCGCGGTCATTTACGTTGTCGAGAAGGCGTTCAAAAAGGCGGCCCGTTATTTACCAATCGTTCGGAAACGGTTCCTCATCCCCGTCTACGTTTTGCTCCTCGCCCTCTTCTTAGCGAGCTTTCGTGTGCCCCGCGAGACGGTCGAGGCGGTTCGGCAATTTTTTGGAATCTAAAAAGCGTTTCTGCTCAAGAAACGCTTTTTTTGTGCTCAATATTCGATTTTCATATCGTTCGGCCGGATTCGGTTCATACGAGTGAGCACTTGATAAACCGCAAAGCTGAGAAGCGCCGGTCCGACGAACAGGAAGCCTGCGACGACGATGACCGTATGCCAACTGAATCCCATCGTCTCGAGCATCACGATTGGTCCGACAAGGCCACTCGTCCCCATCCCTGCGCCCGCCGCGACGCTTTCAAGTTCGAACAATAAGATGGCGATTGGTGCGAGCACGGCTCCAGCGAGCGTCGGTGGCAAAAGAATCCATGGATTTTTGACAATGTTTCCGACTTGGAGCATCGACGTGCCAATCCCTTGGGCAACGGCCCCGCCGATACCGTTATCCCGATAACTAGTGACGGCAAAGCCGACCATTTGAGCGGCACATCCGACGGTGGCGGCCCCAGCGGCGATTCCACTCAAACCGAGCATGAGGGCGATGGCCGCACTCGAAATCGGCGCCGTCAATGCGAGTCCCATGAGTGTGGCAACGACGACCCCCATGAACAGCGGCTGTTGTTCCGTCCCCCATTCAATCCACGTCCCGAGCTGCGTCATGAATAGACCGACATACTTTCCGATATACGTCGCGCTCATATAGCCGACAGCGATCGTCGTGAACGGGGTCACGAGAATATCGAGTTTTGTCGATTTCGAGACGAGTTTTGCAACTTCGACGGCGAGAAGCGTCGCCACATAGCTTCCGGCCGGTCCGAACTCATAGCCGAACGTCCCGACGACGAGCGCGGCGAACAAGATGAGCGGCGGTGCCTGCAAGGCATAGGCGATGGCGATTCCGATGGCCGGCCCGGTCAAGCTGATCGCAACGTCTCCGATGGCGATGAGCGTCGTACCGAACGGACCGATTCCCGCCTCACTCAGTTGTCCCCCAATCGTCTTTATGATCAGCCCGATAATGAGCGTGCTGAATAGACCGAGCGCCATATAACTGAGCGCCGTCACGAAATACAGCGACGGGCTTAACGTAATGCCTTTCTTCTTTAACATGGACCTTCCTCTTTTCATTGTCTTGTCAGTCGTAAAGTTTATGTCTTCACACGTTTTTTAGTATAAGCGTTTCTAGGCAAATAGCAATAAAAAAAACGCCACTTTAGAAGTGACGTTCCCCTTTTAACGTGAGCCGCGCAGCGTCTCCATCGTCGAACGATCGAGTCGCTTGACGAGCGCCTTGAGAAGCGCCTTCGCTGCGTCGTAATCATCCGTATGCAAAATCGAGGCATGCGTATGGATGTATCGCGCCGCGACACCGATGACCGCCGTCGGCACCCCTTGTCCGCTCAAATGAATCCGTCCGGCATCCGTCCCGCCTGGTGAGACGAAATATTGCGTTTTGATGTTCTCGTCCGACGCCGTATCGAGCAAGAAATCGCGCATTTCCGGTGACATGACCATGACGCGGTCAAGGATTCGGATAAGCGCCCCTTCCCCGAGTTGGCCGAACTCCGTCTTGTTGCCTGACGCGTCATTGGCGGGTGACGCATCGAGTACGAGCGCGACGTCCGGTTGAATCATTTCGGCAGCCGTCTGCGCACCGCGAAGGCCGACTTCTTCTTGAACGGTCGCTCCTGAGAAGAGGATGTTCGGGTGGTCGGCTTTCGTCGTCTCCTCGAGCAACTCGATGGCGAGCCCGACACCGTATCGGTTATCCCACGCTTTCGCCATGATTTTTTTCGGATGTTTGAGCGGCGTGAAGTCGCTCGTAGGCACGGCCGGAAGACCTGGTCGGACGCCCCACGATTCCGCTTCCTCTTTCGAGTCGGCACCGATATCGATGAACATTTGTTTCATGTCCATCGGTTTATTCATCGCATCCGGTCCGAGCAAGTGCGGCGGTGTCGAAGCGACGACGCCAGGGATTTTGCCATCGTTTGTCACGATGTCGAATCGTTGCGCCATGAGCACTTGGCTCCACCAGCCGCCGAGTGGTTGTATGTATAGCATGCCGTTGTCCGTAATGCGCGTCACCATGAACGCGACCTCATCCATATGGCCTGCGACCATGATGCGTGGTCCCGCCTCGTCCCCGGTCCGTTTTCCGAAAATCGAGCCGATGCCGTCCGTCATGATTTCATCCGCATGCGGTGTGATGCGGTCGCGCACAAACTGACGGACGTCAGACTCAAACCCCGGTGCCCCCGGCAGCTCGGTCAGCGTCTTGAATAAGTCTCTCGTTTTTTGTTCCATCTGTCTCATCCCTTCAACCGTTGTGCCACCATTATATACAGAAGTTTTCATGAGATGCGAATGCTTTTCATTCCAATGGGGTACAGGTTTTGGTACGATATACATGATAGCCATAGTTCAAGGGGAGGTAGTCATATGAAAAAAAGGTATTGGTTAGTTGGAATCGGGGTCGCTGTCGTTGCCGCACTTATGACGAAGAAAGTTTTGGATGAACGAAGCTTATCGGCCGAGGACGCACTCGAATACACGAAACGCGCATTTTCTGCCAAAGGTCATGTCCAAGGGGCATGGATTTCGGCATCACCAGAAGTGTACACGTATGACGGGCGCGAGTATGACGTCTTCAAAGGCGGCATCTCGGTTCTCGAGAATGACGAAGAAAAAACGTACCAGTTCACAGTCGATTCAGAGACTGGTGCACTACTTGAATATGCGTAATCAAGTCGGCGAACACTCGCCGGCTTTTTTTGTTTAAACGTCTAGAAAGAGTGGAAAAATGTAATTGGTACTTTTTAAAATCGAAAAGGAGTGATCCCACGTGAAAAAACTCATCGGTGAAGCAAATGAGCTCGTATCGCAAATGGTGGAAGGGATGGTCCATGCCCATCCCGACGTGTACGGTCGTGTCGAAGGGGTAAACGTCATCTGTCGGGCCGATGGTGCGAAGTCTGGAAAAGTCGGTCTCGTCTCAGGCGGCGGGAGCGGTCACGAGCCTGCGCACGCTGGTTATGTTGGCGATGGGATGCTCGATGCGGCGGTGTGTGGAGAAGTGTTCACTTCACCGACACCGGATATGGTGCTCGAGGGCATCAAGGCAGCGGACGGCGGAAACGGTGTCCTCCTCGTCGTGAAAAACTATGCCGGTGACGTCATGAACTTCGAACTCGCGGCCGAACTCGCTGACGCCGAAGGGATCAAAGTCGACCACGTCGTCGTCGCCGACGATGTCGCCATCTCAAACAAAGACGACCGCCGTGGTGTTGCCGGGACTGTATTCGTCCATAAAGTCGCCGGTGCGGCAGCAGCGAGCGGCAAGTCGCTCGAAGAAGTGAAAGCCGTCGCTGAGAAAGTCGCGAGCCACGTCCGCTCAATGGGGATGGCCGTCGAGCCTTGTTATATGCCGGTGAGCGGTAAACCAGGCTTCGATTTGAACGAAGAAGAGATGGAGATTGGCATCGGGATTCACGGAGAGCGCGGCGTCGAGCGCAAACCGACGACAAGCGTTGATTCAATCGTTGACGACTTACTCGATCACTTGAAACAAGAAGTCGAACCCGGCGAAGTGGCCGTCATGGTCAACGGAATGGGCGGCACACCGCTGTCCGAACTATACGTGACGTATCATTTCGTCGCCAAAAAATTAGAAGCCGCCGGCTATACGCTCAAACGGGAATACGTCGGCAACTATATGACATCGCTCGAGATGCATGGTTTCTCCATCACGCTCTTGCCGCTCGACGATGAAATCACAACGTATTTAGACGCGCCTTCGGCCGCACACGGATTTAAAATTTAACAAACGAGGTGTTGATCGCATGTTAACGATTGATGGATTGAAAGAAGCGCTAAGAAACGCCCAATCAGAGATCGAGGCACATAAAGACACATTGACCGACCTAGATCGCGCCATCGGCGATGGGGACCACGGGATCAACATGTCCCGTGGGTTCGATGCCGTCTCCGCCATTCTTGATGACGACTATGAATCGTTAGGCGCGCTGAGTAAAAAAGTCGGCATGACGCTCATGGCAAAAGTCGGCGGAGCAGCCGGTCCGCTTTACGGGTCCGCTTTCGTCAAAGCCGCGACAGCGTTCGGCGATGCGACCGAGGCCGACTTCCCGCTCGTCAAGCAAGCGTTAGAAGAAGGCGCCGCGTCCATCAAGGCACGCGGAAAATCCGAGGTCGGTCAAAAGACGATGGTCGATGTATGGGAACCGTTTTTGAAGGGGTTGTCCGATTCGGACGATTACGCAGAAAAGCTCGACCGTCTCGTCCATGACACGGAAGATATGAAAGCGACGAAAGGCCGTGCTTCATACTTCGGAGAGAACTCTCGGGGCACGGTCGACCCAGGTGCAATGTCAAGCGCCATTATCTTGAAAGCCATCATGAAGGAGGTCGGTTAACATCGTCGAACTCATCATCGTCTCCCACAGTAAAAAAATTGCTGAAGGGATTCAAGACTTGTTGAAGGAAATGGCTCCAACTGTACCCATCCATCTCGCTGGCGGACTCGAAGATGGGAGCATCGGGACCGATGTGACTCGAATCCTCGAGGCGATTGAAGCCGTCGACAAAGAGGCGCTCCTCTTATCCGATATCGGTTCGGCGACGATGAACGCCGAATTGGCAATCGATATGTATGAAGGCGACAAAGCCGTCCAGTTCTATGACGGTCCGATTGTCGAGAGTGCGTTCGTCGCGGCCGTATCATCCGGCAACGGAATGGAGCTCGAGCAAATCATGGATCAACTGAAACAAGAAGCATGAAAAAAAAGCCTTTCGGCTCTCAAGCTGTTGACGAACCCCTTCGCAAAAAGCGGATCGGTTCGTCTTTTTTGTGTTCTAAGAGATCGAGCCCCCCTAGAAAAACACAAACGGCCACCCGACGGCGACCGTTTGTGTTGCTCGTCCGACGGCGCCCCGACTCCGGCAGGAAAAGCAATCCGACGGAGACCCGGCAGCGACGCGAGTCGCGATGCGGCTCCGGGATTGCCTGCGGAAAACGTAAGCGCCGGAAGGACGAGCGATTCAATTGATGTAAGTCAACAAGCTGAGCCTTTTGGCTCTTTTTTAGCGTGGATTATCGTTTTTCTCGTAAATCGGGTTCATGTATTCAGTCGTCGAGTAGAAACGTGGCACGACGAAGAACAAGATGAGTGCTGGAATCGCAATCAACAATAACATGATTAAAACTGGTAACCAGTAAACGACTTTTTGTCCGAGCAAATCGATGTTCGCATCTGAAAACTCTGTCGCACCCTCGACTTCAGCAAGGTCCGCCGTTTCTAAAATCTTGTTTTCTGTCGCATCGAAATAATGGAACTCGGTCTTGCGTGTGATGAAGATCCCGTCACGAATCGTATCGAGTTCGACGACCGCCGCAATGATTTCATTACCGTTCGAAGACGTAAGCGTCTCTTGCTTGATAATTTCAGCCGTTCCTTCTTTGTAATCATAGTGCGTGGCTTTTAAATCCTCTTCGAGGGCGTCCAAGAACGCCTCGTTCGCCGACGGATTCAGTGGTGCGATTGTCAGAATGAAGATTACTGCAAGCAGGCTTGCCCATGCTTTTTTCAACATCCCCATGTTCCCCCTTCTTTAATTCCAATTTAGCGTCATTCCTATTGTACCAAGAAGAAAGAAAAAAGTGTGAAGAAAATGCTATTAAAATAAGAAAAAAGCGTGTCAAATTTTCGATCGGAACGCGGCTTCCATACGATAGATCGGTTGCCCCATGGCGCTAAACCGCTCTTCATACTCGGTTCTAACGTTATCGGCCGGTTCATTTACGTGAAGATCAAGTGAAATATCGGTGAAGTACATGCCGTACTGGCTCATGCTTTCGAGTGAGTATTCGAATAGACCGCGGTTATCCGTCTTGAAGTGAATCTCGCCCCCACTCGGCAATACGGCCTCGTACGTGGCGAGGAACGTCTTGTACGTCAGACGACGTTTTGCGTGACGTGTTTTCGGCCATGGGTCCGAGAAGTTCAAGTAGATACGATCGACTTCACCGGCATCAAAATAGTCAACGAGCTGTTTCGCATCGACCGTCAAGACGCGCACGTTCGGCATCGGCGTCTCGACCAACTTTTGAACGATTGACACAGCTACGCTCTCGAACAACTCGATGGCAATGAAGTTGACGTCTGGGAATTGTGTGGCCATCCCAAAAATAAATTGACCTTTCCCGGACCCGACCTCGATATAGAGCGAGTTTTCGTTACCGAACTCCTCGTTCCACTTCCCTTTCAGCGTCTCTGGTTCGGAGATAAAAACGTGTTCTTGAGCTTGCATATAATCTTTCGCCCAAGGCTTATGGCGTAATCGCATGAAAATCCTACCTTTCGTTCATGAAATGTTCAAGTTTATTCCGACTGTGGCCCATCGAGCAAGCAGTCCCCTTGCGATTATACACGAAAACATTGTTTAATGAACGTATATCATCCTTCATAGGGAGGTTAGATTGATGAGCACGTTGGACCAATTTTTGATTTTTTATGCGGCCCCGTTAACATTTTTCGGCGCCGTCATCGCGACGTTCGTATGGGCGTTCTTTATGAAACCAGATGATGTGTGATGCATATGGAAAGGGATGACCCGATTACCGGGCCATCCCTTTTTTCGTTCATTCATCGGCTTCCTCGAGAAGTTCTTTCAACACCGCGAGACCTTCAAGCCGCTCGAGTTCACTTTGTTCCCCATAAATCGTAAGCACGGTTTGCGCGACGGCGTACCAATGCATGCGTTCATGCAACGACTGCGTCAAGTCGACGCCGTATTGACGGAACCAATCCTCCCAGCCCGCCTCATCGACGTAACTGTAGAGCACCATCGCCAAGTCGAAGGCGCGATCAGCGATAATCGCATCGTCCCAGTCGGTCAAGTACAGTTGGCCGGATTCATCTTCTAGCCAGTTGTTATGATTCAAGTCCGAATGACAGACGACGAGCTCTCGGTCGTCATCGGCCGGCTGATGGCGGGTGAGCCACTGTATGGCCTCGTCGATTATTCGGTTCGACTCATCTTGGCCGTAGGCGACACATTGCCGGAGCAAAAGCGACGACGTGACGGGTGTATGATTTAATTGCTGTAACATGAATAATAGCTCTTTCGAATGATGGATTTTTCCAAGTTGTGCCGCCACGTCCGAACGTTGCATATCGGCTGGCGACAGTTCACGACCTTCGATAAACTGTTGGGCACTGAGGACGTCACCGTTGTACATCCGTTTTGTCCATAACAATTTTGGAACGATGCCTTCGGCAGATAAAATCGCCAAGAATGGAGACGAATTTCGCTTGACGAAGATTTTTTGTTGGCGCGTCGTCGCCACGTATGCCTCGCCAGTGATGCCGCCTGCGGAGGCGACCGTCCATTCCTCGCCGAGCGCACCGATTATATCTGAATACATAGTCATCACGCTCAAATCTCATAAGAAGTTAAAAAGATACAATCACCATATTAACACGCGATAATCGTCATTGACAACGACTCGACTCGAATCTCGGCTGGATTCCGGTCAATCGGCGTCAAGCTCGCCGTCTCGCCCTGGACGAACACGTTCCAATCCCCTTCCGCATGGAACGTCACGTCTTCAAACGTCCCGTTCAAATAAACGCGGACACGTTGCCACGCATCATACGAATGGCTCGCCGTCACCTCATAGGCGATGACGCCAGGGGGAGACGGTAAAAACTTGAACTGCTCGATGACTTTTTGTCGTGTGTCATACCGGAAGCACGTATGGCGACGCCGCAGCTTGAGCAACGTTTTCACATATTCGACTTCGCAAGCACGCTCGTCGCGGAGGTCCCAGTCGAGGTGGTTGATTCGGTCTGGTGCGTTATAACTATTCTCGACCCCATGCTTCGTCCGGCCGAACTCCTGTCCGGCGTGCAAGAAGGGCACGCCTTGGGAGGTGAGGACGATGGCCGTGGCAAATCGTTGCATCCGTAGCCGTGTCGCCTCGTCGATGTCCTCGCATGCGAGCTTCAACTTGTCATACGTCGTGTGGTTGTCGTGCGCCTCGACATAATTGATCGTATATTGCGGGCTCGGGAAGCGGCCGACCGTCACGTTCGGAATTTGAACGGCACCGGTCAAACATTCTCTCAGTTCCCACTCTCGCCACTCATTACCGGAGACGAACCCACGCTCGCGGTCGTTGAACGTCGAGCCTTTGAGCGCATCCCGCATCATGTCGTTGAAGTGACCGATGCGCGGCATATGGGCCGCGTTATGCGACGTCGCTTTCATCGACGGACTGAGCGGTGTCGCCAAGTCCCACCCTTCCCCATAAATCAGGATGGAGCGATCGATTTTGTCGAGCGCGATGCGCACTTGATTCATCGTCTCTACGTCATGGATCCCCATCAAGTCGAACCGGAATCCATCCACGTGATATGCCGACGCGAAATAGGTCACACAGTCGACGATCATGCGCCGCATCATGTAGCGCTCGGACGCGGTATCGTTCCCGACCCCGGTGCCGTTCGCCACAGTCCCGTCATGTTCGTAGCGGAAGAAATAATACGGGACGAGCGCCTCGAGGGCGGATTGCTCCCGAACGTAAACGTGATTCATGACGACGTCGACAACGACCCGGAGGCCGGCGCGGTGCAAGTCGGTGACGAGCTCGGCGTACTCGGTCACGCGGGACAACGGCGCCCTCGGTTCGCTCGCGTAACTGCCTTCAATCGCGAACCAATGAATCGGGTCATATCCCCAATTGTACGGCATGCGGGTCGCCTCATCGACACTTCCAAAATCATGGACCGGAAGCAGTTGGACGTGGGTCACGCCGAGCTGTTTGATATAGTCGAGCCCGGCACTATGTCCGGCTTGTGTCGTGAGTCCCGTCTCTGCCACGCTTCCGTACAACCCTTTCATGCGGCTCGTCGATGACGGATGGCTCGTGAAATCACGGATGTGTAACTCGTAAATGACGGCATCTGTCGCTTTTCGAAGCGGCGGCCGCTCCACTCGTTCGACGCTTGAGGCGAGATGGGACTCGACATCGACCAGTACGCCAAACTCGCCGTTGAGACTGACGGCTTTCGCGTAAGGGTCGACGACATCGTTCGTCTCGACCGGCGTCTTCACGTGCAGCCGATAGAGGAGCCCTTCATATAATCGCGGAATGTCGGCATGCCAGACGCCGCGACTTTGTCGCGTCATCCGAAACCGTTCGATTTCACGGGAGGTCGTCTCATCGTGCACCGTCACCCATATCGAGAAGGCGACCGGTGACCAAATGAACGCTTCAATCGTGGTTGCACCGAAGACGAGACCGAGGGGGCCGTCATACGCATAACGCCGCTCGAACTCTTTGGTCTGGACGATCTCTCTTGGGACTGCGACGATCGTTTTATGGCCCGGGTGGAAGACGGTATAGACGGTCTCGAGCGAGACGGGCCGGCTCAATCTCACGTCCCGTTCCATCGTCCCCGTCTCGGTCCAACGTTCGTCGACAATCGTATAGTCGACAGGGCGCCCATTTTGTTCGATCTGCACTGGAATGGCTTCATATTCTGGGACGACCTCGAGCCGAATCAATTCGAACGATAATAAAGACGCTCGCTCGATTGTCGCATGTGTCGTCGTCTGTTGGTCAGGTGTGTGATGCATACGCGTTCCATCCTCTCCTACCTACTGATCCATAAATTGTCGAAACGGCATCTGAGCTGTCTGGTCTAGAAGTGTCGCCACATCTCGAATTTGTTGGGCTTTCACGATCGGGGCACGCCCGTTCACTTGTTTGAGCCACTGGTCATAGTCCGACCGTGAGATGAACTGGGTCGTGCTTGATGTAGGTACATGATCGAAATAGCCGTTCGGGGCCACCGTCACTTTCTGTAAGACCCCGTCATAGGACGGAAGAAACAGACGGACAATCTCCTCAGTTCGCGTCAAAGCGATGAGCGGATTGACTACACGGGTATTTTCCCCTTTGAGCGGCTGATGAATCCATGTCTTCTCTTTTGATATGTGATAGATGCTCCGGTCCCCTTCGAGCCATTCGACGATATAGAGATGGGACGGACCGATGATGAGATGACTCAACTCCACCGTCGCCCCGTTCCAACGGACGACCGGACGGAACATGAAGAAATGGTGTTCATTCCATTCCGTCAACATGTTCCGGTAGCCGAAGTCACGTAAAAATGCGAGCAACGGGGCGTCCGCCTCGGTCGCACCCTCGCACGCGAACTGCAACTTTTGCATCTTCTTTCGCGACGCCAACAGCGCCTGAAACTGTGAATCGGTCAACGGGGTCGGCTCGAGTTCGATGCGTTCGGTTCTGCGCCAAAATTTCCACCACGGGTTGTCGAACTCGACGACTTCGGGCGGACTCAAACGATTGAGCTCGTGCAAGCGTCGCATGCGGGCCGTATCGGACTCCACATATTCTTGGTAACGGTTATATTGGTCCAAGACGTTTCGTTCATACTTCGACGTCACGTCAAAAATTTTAATCGGGATCGCCATGTGTCCTCCTCTGAGCGTGTTAACGGGAATACGTCCACCGCTTCATAAGCAGGGGTGTGACTCGGGTTGATTCGATACAAGACGGCCGCGTCAATCGTTTCGGTAACATGGAACGTCGGTGCCATGTGCGGCACGACATGGCCACTGTCCCATTTTTTTGCGAGTGTGACGTGCGGGACGAACGTTTTTCGGTCGAGCCCCGGTACTTCATCGTGCAATCGTCCCCGCAACGTGCTCACGAACGCGGTGAGTGCAGGCGACGCTTCTGGAATGATCGTCAAGACGCGCGGACGATCCGGTCGACCGAAGAAATCAATCTGTTCGAACGTCAACGTGAACGGTCTCGTCTCATTCGCCACTTGTTTCGTGATTTCTCTCACGGCCTCGACTTGATCGTCATCGAGCGCCCCAAGAAACTGAAGCGTCAAATGGAACTCGTCCGGTCGATAGACACGGCGGTAGGAATAATAAGGGAGTACTTCCCGTTGAATGCGTGCGAACTCGTCTGCTTCTATCGGCAAGGCGATAAAATAATGTGTCGTCATCGGAATCATCCTTTCTCACGGAACCGTCTCATGCCTAAAAACAAAGCCGCTCCAAGAAGACTGACTGCGGTGTACATCCAAAATACACCAATGATGCTGTCGACTTCAATGATGATTCCGCTCAATTGGTTGAAGGCAGCCGTCGCCAAACCTGACGTGAGTGCCATATAGACGCCAATCGCCGTCGAGGTCACGTTCAGACTGACGAGGCTCCTTACGAACTGAAGCGCTACCGGGATGAGCAAGCCGACGACGAGCCCTTGGACGATTGCCAAGATCCAGACGACGAGAAGTGGCGGCTCGAGGGCGAGCCAGCCGTTTCGGATGGCCGAGATGAAGGCGGCGCCCGCGAGCACGTTCACCGTGCCGAGTTTTGCGACGATTTGATACGCGACTTTCATGAATGGGATCTCACAGAGCACGGCGACTAAAAATAATGTCCCGACGAGCGTCGTCGACCCACCGATACTCGTCACGTAAATGCCGAAGTAATAGTTGTTCGCATAAATCGGACCGAAGACGAGCATCCCTCCGATTAAAAAAGCGACGAACGGGACGTTCCACACGGCCGACCAGGCGAATGGCGCGACGGTCGTCGTCCGGGCCAACCCCGGTTCGTCGATTCGCCGCAAGATGATACTCCCAAGGACGAGGACGATCGCACTGAGGAGGAACGTGCTCGAAAGCCCCCATGGTGTGTCGGCGATTCGGCCCATCATGAACACAGCGATGGCGAACCCGGCGGAGCCATAGAGTCGAATCGCACCGTAATCGATTTTAGCGCGGGCCGTATAGTCGAGCGTCATCATGTCAACGAGTGGGATGTGGGCACATTGGAAAATCGACCAGGCGACCATCAACAGAACGATCCACAAGTAAGCTGTCGCGAACAAAAACGTGATCGAGATGGCGGCAGCGCCAATCATCGCGAGGACGAGCCAAGCTCGGACGCGACCGGTCCGATCGGCGAGCATTCCCCATAGCGGCTGCACCCCGATGGAGAGAATCGGCAGAATCGCGACGATCGTCCCGACCTCACTCGGAGACAAATCAAATCTGGATTGAGAGAAAAATAACGTCATGTATGGAATTAACGCACCTTGGGCGAAAAAGATGGCGACATAAATCGATTGGTATAACCGTTTTTGCTGATTCACAATAAACTTCCTTTCGAATAGGCAGAGAGCTGACCGATTCAGTCAGCTCTCCGAGTGTTTTTCATTTAGCGAGCTCATAGATGGCTTCCGCATAAATCGCAGCCGCCCGTAACAAATCTTCAATTTCCATGTATTCATCGACTTGATGGGCCACATCTTTTGCACCAGGGAACAGCGCGCCGAACGCGACACCGGCCTCGAGCGAACGGGCGTAAGTCCCCCCGCCAATCGCCATCAAGTTGGCCGACTCGCCCGTTTGCCGTTCATATACAGCTTGAAGCGTCTTGACGAGTGGATGATCCTCCGCGACGTGATGCGGTGGCATATGGTGACGTGTTGACAGTTCGAAGCCGAACGACAAGGCGATTTCTTTCAAGTTTTGCAACCGTTCCGTGAATTTCGCCGTGTACGGATAACGGATGTTGAGCGTCGCTGTGCGCTCATCCTCGTTATAACGGAATACGCCGCCGTTGACGGTCAAGTCGCCCGTCTCGTCACTCGCTTCGATTCCGAGGGAGATGCCACGCGAATCGGCGAAGACGTGGCGGATGAATTCGATGTAACGCTCTCCTTGAATATCAAGTGGCAGCGGCAACAAGAATCCAGCGAGGACGTAGGCCGCGTTCACGCCGTTATCCGGCTCCATCGCATGGGCCGCGACACCACGCATCGTGAGCGTGTACTCCCCTTTATCGTAGACACACGTCCCGTCCGCCTCATATTTTTCAAGGTAAGCTTCAAACTTCTCCTCGAGCACATCGTCCGTCTTCAAGACGGCCGTCGCGTAATCCGGGACCATGTTCGGACGTTCCCCGCTCATGAACGAGATCAATTGATGTTTCACTCCCGGTACCCGTTGAATTGGGACTTGTTTCAATACCCCGTCATACAATCCTTTTTCCGCGTTGATGATGGGAAAGTCCGCGTCTGGGGCGAATCCGTACGTCGGCATCTCTTCTTGTTTGAAATACTCGCGCACGCAACGCCACTCACTCTCTTCGTCACACCCGGCGATGAGCCGAACCCGTTTCGAGAGCGGCAGACCGAGCTCTTTCACGATCTTTAACCCGTAATACGCGGCAAGTGTCGGCCCTTTATCGTCGTTGCTGCCGCGCGCGAAAATTTTCCCGTCCGCGACCGTCGGGTTGAACGCCCCATACGTCCAACCTTCCCCGGCCGGCACAACGTCCAAGTGGCAAAGAATGCCGACGAGTTCGTCCCCTTCCCCGTATTCGAGGTGTCCGGCGTATCCGCCGACGTCTTTCGTCGTGAACCCGTCCCGCTGACCGAGCTCGAGCATGTAGTCGAGGGCCTGGCGCACGTCCGGTCCGAACGGCTCATTCGGTCCTGCTTTTGATTCGTCGAGCACGCTCGGGATGCGAAGCAATCTGTGTAAGTCGTCTAGAAATGCCTCTTTTCGTGTATCGACTTCTTGTCTCCAGTTCATGTCAATCTCCCCTTTGCGAATGTTGTCTCCTCTATTAGTATATCCAAATGTTAGAAAGACGAACATTCATTTCGAAAAGTTTTTTTCGTTCGTCTTTTAGCTTGATTTTACCTGTTTTACAAATTATTCATTCGATTTTTACGTTCGTAACATCAACTTTACATTTGAAACGTTCGTGCTTTTCACTTGCAATTCTATCCGAGAGCGGTATACTAAAGGTGTAATTTTAGAAAATAACAATTTCATATTTCATTTTGTCGTTCGTCGGTTATGTCTTTACCATTCTACGCATTGGGAGGTCATCCAATGAAAGGTTCAACAGATCGTATGCTAACCCGCATCAAGTCCATTTATTTGTTCATAAACGAAAGGGAATGCGTCACCACTTCAGAACTAGTAGAAGAGTTCGGAATCACATCGCGCACTGTCCAGCGTGATTTGAACGTGCTTGAGTACAATAATCTTGTTGAGAGTCCGAGCCGCGGAACGTGGACCGCATCGAAACGGTCGCTGAAGACGGCAAACTGAATAAAAATTACGTGGAAGTCTCAAGTTGAGGCTTCTTTTTTTGCGCAAGAAAACCGATGGACAACTCGTCCATCGGTCGCTTCATCACGCCAACAAGGCGTCATATTCTTCTTGCGTCAACTCCCGGTAAGCACCCCGCTCGAGCGTCGGGTCTAGTTCGAGCGTCCCGATTTGAATCCGTTCGAGCCGTTCGACGTGTTTCCCGACGGCCGCGACCATCCGTTTGACCTGATGATACTTGCCTTCAGACAACGTCAGGCGAATCATCGAGCGACGACCGTTCCGGCTAATCACTTCAAGACGGGCCGGTTTCGTCGTGTATCCGTCTTCGAGCTCGACGCCTTCGGCGAACCGGCGCACATCGTCGACGGTCATCTCGCCATCGATTTCAGCGACATACACTTTATCGACGTGCTTTCGCGGGGACATGAGCGCATGATTGAACGCCCCGTCATTCGTCAACAACAGTAGCCCGGTCGTGTCCTTGTCGAGCCGTCCGACCGGAAACAGTTCGTAATGTGCGTAGGACGGATCAATCAATTCGAGAACCGTCGTCTCGACTTGATCCTCGGTCGCGCTGACGACGCCCTCCGGTTTGTTCATCATCAGGTAGACGAACGGTTTATAGTCGACCGCTTCACCGAACACGGTCACAACCTCTGTCTCTGGTTTCACATGCCGCTTCGCATCTTTCACCGGTTGACCATCCACTTGAACAGCGCCTTGTTTCAATAACAGCTTGACGTCTTTTCGGGATCCATACCCCATATTGGCCAATAATTTATCAATCCGCATTATGCTTTCCTCCGATACTCGAATCGTTTCCCTAACAACTTACCGGCCAAATGACTTCTCCAACCGAGATAGCCGTATACGATGAGGCCGAGACCGAAGCCGACGAACGTCGCGAGAATGTCATTCCCCCAGCTCGGTTCTTGATTCAACGTAACGAACAACGACCCATAGACGACGATAAACATGACAGCCCCCATCGCGAACATGAGCATCGTTCGGCGGAGCAACTGTTTATACGGGAACTGGAGCGCCCGTTGAATCTTCCAAACCATGAGGACGATGGCGACGATATAGCCGGCAATCGTCGCATAACCGGCCCCGATGCCGCCGAGCAAATAGACGAACGGGACGTTCAAGACGACTTTAGCGAGGAGTCCCATCGCCGTGGCAAAGATGGTGAAATATTGCCGATTGATTCCTTGTAGAATCGCGGCCGCTACCGAGTAGTACGCCAAGAAGAACGCACTCGGCGCGTAGTGAAGTAAGTACACCCACCCTTCCCGGTCACGCGGGAACAACGTCCCGAACAACGGTTCAGCCAATGCGACGAGACCGATGACGGCTGGAATCGTCACGAAGAACGACACTTGGAAGATGTGATTCACTTGGTTGCGCACTTTCGTCATGTCTCCGTGCGTAAACGAACGCGTGACGAGCGGGATGGTCGCCATCGACACACTCGCTGCAATCGACACGGGAATCAAGACGATTTTATGGGCGTTCCCAGTCAAGAATCCGAACGCCGACGTCGCCTCGGACACCGTCTTCCCTGAATTGAGAAGCGTGTTCACCATCGTCAACTGGTCGACGAACTGATAGAGCGGTGTCGACAGTCCGACCATGACGATTGGAATCGAATAGCTGAGTAGCTCGAGCAAGAGCGACTTCATCGACCGGACCGGCGTTCCTTCCGGATTTTCCGTATTCGTGTGGATCAGCTTTCGTTTCCGCCAGTAAATGGCCAACACGACGATACTACCGATCGCTCCGATGAACGCGCTGAACGTCGCGATCGTGACGGCGAGCACTTTTAATCCGTTCAACTCTGTCGTCTCGACCGCACCGGTTCCGCCGAGCGTATCGGCGAGCGGTCGAATCAATTCCGAATCCGCTAAGACGAACAAGACGAGCATCGTCCCGCTGAGCAGGAACAAGATGCGGACGATCTGTTCGATGACTTGTGAGATCGCCGTCGGTGCCATGTCTTGATGACCTTGGAAATAACCGCGGACCATGCTCATCGCCGGGATGAGGAGGAGTGCGAAGCTGACGCTGCGCGTGACGAGCGTGAGCGAGTCGACATATTGCTGATTGTTGTCGGAGTTACGGACCATCAGCTCCGAGAGCCAAGGTGCCGCAAAAAATAAGATGAGAAATGCGACGACGCCGGTAGCGAGCATAAGTTTCATCCCTTGTCGGAACAAGCGTTGACTCGTCCCGTATTCGCCAAGCGCGTTATACTTGGCGATGAACTTCGAGACGGCGACCGGAATGCCCGCCGTCGAGATGGCGATCATGAGTGCGTAATACGTATACGCCGCCTGATAGAGCGTGACACCGGCAATCCCGACCATCGCTTGGAACGGGAACGTATATAACAACCCGAGCATCCGAGAAGTCAAGTTCCCGGCGGATAGAAGGAGCGTCCCTCTGACGAACGACTCTCTTCCTGAATCTTGTTTGACGCTTGATGACATGCGTTACCTCCATCTATTCGGTTCATCATGAAATGACTTCGTTTTACAAAACAACTGTTTCTCATTATACTCTTACTGTTGCGGATAATAAAGTTACGATAATTTTACCGATCGATTTGATAGAAACGAGGTATACCATCATGAAAGACGTCATCATCATCGGAGGCGGGCCGAGCGGTCTCATGGCCACTTATGCCGCGGCGAAAGCCGGCGCGCGCACGCTCCTCATCGACAAAGGCTCAAAACTCGGGCGCAAGCTCGCGATCTCTGGCGGCGGCCGTTGTAACGTGACGAATCGGAAACCGGTCGACGAACTTGTCCAGTTCATCCCCGGGAACGGTCGTTTCCTTTACAGCGCCCTCGCCCAGTTCGACAATCAATCCATCATTGATTTGTTCACCGGATTCGGCATCCCGTTGAAAGAAGAAGACAACGGTCGGATGTTCCCGGTGACCGACAAGGCACAAGACGTCGTCAATACGTTGCTCCGTGCCATCGACGACCTCGGCGTCGAGATTCGAAAGAACGCCAAAGTAAAGACGCTCCATTTTAATGAAGAAAACGAGTTCACAGCCGTCGAACTCGAAGACGGGGAACGTATCGAGGCGAACGCATGCGTGATTGCCGTCGGCGGACAGTCGGTCCCGCATACCGGATCGACTGGCGACGGCTACCCTTGGGCCGAGAAGGCCGGTCACACGATCACCGAACTGTTCCCGACCGAGGTGCCCATCAAATTGAACGACGCCTTCATCGGGACGAAGGAACTGCAAGGCCTCTCGCTACGAGACGTCGCCCTCACCGTCCACGGTAAAAAAGGGAAGCCGATCAAGACGCATCGCGGGGACATGATTTTCACGCACTTCGGTATCTCCGGACCGATTGCCCTTCGTTGCAGCCAGTATACGATTAAAGAGCGTAAGCGTAGTAAAGAACGTGTCGTGACGTTGTCGCTCGACTTGTTCCCGGACATGGCGCGCGACGAACTGTATCAAGAACTACTCAAACAAGTTCAGTCGCAACCGAAACGAGCCGTCAAAAACGTCTGGAAAGGTTTCATCCCGGAACGGATGCTCGACTTGTTGCTCGCGGCACTCGCGTTCGGTGAAGAAGACGCGAGCCAGTTGAAGAAGCAATCGGTCCTCGATTTCGCGACTCAGCTGAAGGCGTTCGAGCTTCACGCCATCGGCACGCTCGACTTCGACAAGGCGTTCGTCACCGGCGGCGGTGTCTCCGTCAAAGAGATCGCCCCGCAGACGATGATGTCGAAAAAGGCACCTGGCCTATTCTTCGCCGGCGAAGTGCTCGATATCCACGGTTATACGGGCGGCTATAACATCACGGCGGCATTCACGACCGGGCATTGCGCGGGGTCGCATGCAGCCGAGTTCGCTTCTGTTGAAGCAAAATAAGAGTAGGTGGTCGCGACCACCTACTCTTATTTTTTTGCCATCTGTCGGAGCACTTCAGCCTCGAGCTCTGGCTCAGGCGGCATCCACCCTTCTGGCTTCATGATTTTATTGTCCGATTCGCGCAAAATCGGTTTGCCGTCCGGACCGAGTTTCGCCATATTCGCCCGTTGTACGATTTCAAACAACGGCACCGGGTCAAGCCCGAGCTCGACGAAGCTGCCCATGACGAAGTAGAGCGCGTCCGTAAGCGCATCGCCTTGTCCGACGAGACGCTCGACGTCCGATTCGGGCAACGGCATCGATAACGACTTCTCGACCGCTTGGTCTAGACCTTGCTTGAATGCGGCGACGGCCTCTAAAAATTCCGCTTCGTTACGAGACGATTGGTGTAAAAACTCGACGACCGCTTCTTCGGCCGTCCAGACCGAGCGTTTGACGGCACGGTCAAGGACGAGTGGTTCCGGTGTCTTCGCTTCCGGGTGTCCGAACGTCTCATGGAACTGGCGGACCTCTTCAAAAAAATAGCGTTTACTCATAGTACCCTCTCCTATCAGTCGACCGAGACGAAAGCGTCCAGGTCGAACACGTCTGGTCGTACGATTGCAAAAATCTCGTTGTCTTGCAGGAACATCCCGGTCGATCCGTACACGCGTGGTGTCACCATCTGGCCGTTCATCGTTCCTTCATTCGGGTTGATGGTGTATAAGACGAGCTCTTCGGAGTCAAGGACGTAAATCCGGCCTTGTCGTTCGACGAGCCCGACGCCGCGGAACTTCTCGAATTTTTGTTGAATCGAGGCGCTCATACCGGTCGTCGTGAGCGCTTTGCGCGATTCAATCGCCCACTCGCTGAGCGGTTCCGGATCAGGTTCGGCCTCTGTCTGCAGCGCTTCATCTTCAGGGGCGACCGCATCGACATCAATCGTCTCTTCTCCCGTTGCTTCGTCGTCAGCGCTTGACTCGCCCTCTGGCTCGTCCCGTTGCCCCGCCTCGTCCCGTTCCTCCGTCTCGACTTCCGTGATGCGCTCTTCGATGTAGAGGAGCTCGACGTCGGTCGTTCCCGATTCACGGTTCATGATGATTAAGCGTTCGGTCGTCTGGTCAAAGCCGAGACCGAACAAGCGGTCGTTCGGTCGGATGCCGGCAATCGCTTTTCGTTCTTGCTCGACCCAGCGACCGCCTTCCCGTTCAATCGTCACGAGGACGCCCTTGTCCGTGACCGCAAAGATTTTCGTCTCGGTGATCATCCGCATGCCGATGAACTCGCTCAGCTTCAACGTTTGTCCTTCGTTTTCGAGTTGGAGCGAAGCGATGACACGGTTGGCGTTTCCGCTCACTTCGAAGAACTCACGATTGTCCGTCAAGACGAGGTAGGCACCAATCGTGTCGCTGTAGTACACTTCATCGATGTTTTGAATTTGTTCGAGTGCATCGGTCGTATCGATGTCCTCATCGTCAGGTGAGGCCTCGACCGGCGGAAGCGGCGTCGCCTGATGGCTCGTTTGAATGTCGATTTTATCGAACGTCGCGCTGATTTGTCGTTGAATCTCTTTGTCGGAAAAGACGAACACGTAACAGAGAATCATCCCGACCAATACAGCGAACGAGGTCGTATATAGTACGTAAGAACGTTTCATGGACAGTTTGTCCCCTTTTTTCTACAGTATCGCCCTTTAGTGTAACAAACCCTCTCGAAAAAGAAAACGGCGTCAGGAAAAAGAAAAGAACATGTGACAATGTCACACGTTCTCTTCGGTCATCCTACGACGATATTGACGAGTTTACCAGGTACGACAATCACTTTGCGGACCGTCTTTCCTTCCGTGAACTCTTGAACGCGTTCGTTCGCGAGCGCATCAGCCTCGAGTACTTCTTTCGAAGCGTCACGGGCCACGTGCATCTTCGCACGAAGCTTCCCGTTCACTTGGATGACGACTTCAATCGTGTCGCTGACGAGTTTCGACTCATCGAACGTCGGCCAGGCCGCGTACGTCAAGTCTTCCGTCATGCCGAGACGCTCCCACAATTCTTCGGCCAAGTGTGGCGCGACCGGGGCGAGCATCTTGATGAAGTTGACCATCTCTTGTTTTGGAAGCGTGTCTTGTTTGTACGCCTCGTTGATGAAGACCATGAGTTGCGAGATGGCCGTGTTAAAACGGAGCGCCTCGTAGTCTTCGGTCACTTTTTTCACCGTCTGATGGTATGTCCGCTCGAAGTCGGCCGTCGGCGCGCCGTCTGTGAGCTCCGTTTGGTCGAACAAACGCCAGACGCGGTCGAGGAAGCGACGAGCGCCGTCAAGTCCGTTCGTCGACCAGGCGATGGCCGCGTCGAGCGGTCCCATGAACATCTCATAAAGACGGAGCGTGTCGGCACCGTGCGATTTGATGATGTCGTCCGGGTTGACGACGTTGCCTTTTGACTTCGACATCTTCTCGTTGTTCTCACCGAGGATCATCCCTTGGTTATAGAGCTTTTGGAACGGCTCGTTCGTCGGCACGATGCCGATGTCGTAGAGCACTTTATGCCAGAAACGTGCGTAGAGCAAGTGAAGGACCGCATGCTCCGTACCACCGATATACAAGTCGACCGGGAGCCAGCGCTTCAACTTCTCTGGGTCGGCGATCATGTCCTCGTTATGCGGATCGATGAAGCGAATGTAGTACCAGCAGCTGCCGGCCCACTGTGGCATCGTGTTCGTCTCGCGACGCCCCTTCTCTCCTGTCACCGGGTCCGTGTATGTCAACCACTCGTCCGCGTTCGCAAGCGGTGATTCGCCCGTACCCGACGGTTTGATTTCATCGATGATTGGGAGTTCGAGCGGAAGCTCTTCGACCGCTACCGTCTTGAGTGTGCCATCTTCCATATGAATGATTGGAATCGGCTCGCCCCAATAGCGTTGGCGACTGAACAACCAATCTCGGAGACGATACGTCGTCTTGGCGCGGCCAGTGCCGGCGAATTCGAGTTCTTCGATGATTTTAGCAATCGCATCGGCTTTGTTGAGCCCGTCAAGCGAGCCTGAGTTGACGTGAACGCCGTCTTCGACGTAAGCCGCCTCCTCCAAGTTGCCGCCTGTGACGACTTCGCGGATTGGGAGGTCGAACGTCTTCGCGAACTCATAGTCGCGGTCATCATGTCCAGGTACGGCCATGACCGCGCCCGTGCCGTATGTCGACAACACATAGTCGGCAATCCAAATCGGAAGTTTCTCGCCATTGACCGGGTTAATCGCGTAAGCGCCGGTGAATACACCCGTCTTCTCTTTGGCGAGGTCGGTCCGCTCGAGGTCTGTCTTTTTCGAGACTTCTTCGACGTACGCTTCGATGGCGACGACTTGTTCAGGTGTCGCGATCGCTTTCACGAATGGGTGTTCCGGTGCGAGCGTGACGTATGTCGCGCCGTAAAGTGTGTCCGGACGTGTCGTGAACACCGTCACGACTTTATCGTGACCGTCGACTTTGAAATCGACTTCGGCCCCGACCGACTTGCCAATCCAGTTGCGTTGCATCTCTTTGACGCTGTCTGGCCAGTCAAGCCCCTCTAAATCGTCGAGCAAGCGCTCGGCGTATTCCGTGATGCGAAGCACCCACTGTTTCATCGGCACACGATAGACCGGATGGTTTCCGCGCTCCGATAACCCGTCGATGACTTCTTCGTTGGCAAGCACAGTCCCGAGGGCCGGGCACCAGTTGACGGCGACTTCGTCGACGTAGGCGAGTCCGCGGTCGTGGAGCTGTGTGAAGATCCATTGCGTCCATTTATAGTATTTCGGGTCCGTCGTGCTGATTTCACGGTCCCAATCGTATGAGAAACCGAGTTCTTTTAACTGGCGTCGGAACGTGCCGATGTTGCGCTCTGTGAACTCGCGCGGGTCGTTCCCTGTGTCTAACGCATACTGCTCGGCCGGAAGACCGAACGCGTCCCATCCCATCGGATGGAGCACGTTGAAGCCTTGCATCCGTTTCATGCGGGCGATGATGTCCGTCGCCGTGTAACCTTCCGGGTGACCGACGTGAAGTCCGGCTCCTGACGGATATGGGAACATGTCAAGGACGTAGAAACACTCCTTGTCCGGATCTTCTGTCGTCCGGAACGCATCCTTCTCTTCCCAACGCTTTTGCCATTTCGGCTCGATGTCTTGATGTTTAAAATAGTCCAAAATTCATCCTCCTCTGCATAATAAAAAGCCTTCCGCCCCGGTAATGGGACGAAAGGCTTGAAAGCTCTCCGCGGTACCACCCATGTTGCATTTCTGCCACTTGAGACGCCGATAACGTGGCGTAACTCCGGTTCACCCTACTCTCGTTCAGGCAAACTGCTCCAAGGCGAGTTCTCGACGTCCATATACCGGTTCGCACCAACCACCGGCTCTCTACGATACAGACAAGACGATACTATTCCTTTTCATCGCGATAGTTTATCTACCCTTTCATTCTATCCCAAGATAAAAAACCGCGTCAATGTGAACTTTTCGTTACGTCTTAATTTGTTTCATCGTCGAGATGGTTTTGACCGCAAAGAACGCGATGAGCCCAAACCCGACTTTGTTCACTAAATCCGCCACGTTGTAAATCAGCTCCCGTACGAGCTGGACCTCAACGCCGCTCGCAAACAGCGTCACCGCATAGCCGATCGGATATATCGCCCACCCGACTAAAATGAAGAGACGCATGTTGAGGAGCGCTTTCCGAATCGGTGCCGGAGACGACTCCGCCGCTTTCGTGACGTTCGTGAATAACAAATAGATGATATAGAGCCAAGCGAAACAACCGACTAAATAACCCCATAGCCCAAGCTGCGTGAAGCCACCGTTCAAGTTGATTGACGATTCCCCGAGATAACCGGCCACGATCATGATGACGTCGGCCACGATCAGTTTCGTCAGTAACCCCGTCTTCATCTTCCCTTTCAAACTCAACAGCAACGGGAACTTCACAAGCAAGAGCGGCGTCGTGACGAGCCAGTCGATATAGCGAATCTCCGTCGGGAATCCTGTGATTTCCGATAGCAGACCTGAATCGCCGACCGCATCTTTCATAAATTGACACTCCCACGGCTAAAGCCGCAAGCTCACCCTTCGGGATGAGTGGGATTCTGAAGTGCTTGTGCGAGCGCAGTCCATTTCTGTT